>JAISCQ010000187.1 GCA_031265445.1 Bacteroidales bacterium | reverse complement strand
GACGCGTCTTCCGCAAGCTGCGCTTCGCTTGCATGCGGTTACGAAAATAAAGCCCTCCGGGCTATGATGCCTTGAGAAAATTTTGGACAATGTAATCATGAAAAATGTAATGCTTATTTTCTGATAACCATTTATGCCGTGGCCAAAACCATTTATGCCGTGGCCTGAATCATTTCGGCGGAGTGCATCGCCGAAATATCTGTTCCGTGTTCATGCCAAAACCGGATATGCTTCTTTTATTCCTCGTAAAACTGTTGTAATAAATGCCTGTACGACGAGAATATCTTTGATTTGGACAGGAACCCGGTATACTTTCCATTTTCGACCACCGGTAAATTCCATGCGCCGGTCTTTTCGAATTTATTCATCACCGATTCCATTGTCTCGTTCACCTCGATAAGCACAGGCGCGGCAGTCATCAGTTCGGAGATATAAACGGTTTTGTACTGGTCGGGCTGGAAGATGATGCTGCGGATATTGTCGAGCAGCACCACACCTACAAACTTGGCATGACTGTCGACTACCGGGAAAATATTACGTTTCGATCCGGAGATAATTTTCACCATGTCGCCTAACGTCTGGTCAGGGTGTACGGCAACAAAATCCCGTTCGATCAGCCTGTTTGTTTTGAGCAGCGTCAGGATCGCCTTGTCCTTATCGTGTGTGATGAGTTCGCCGCGTTTGGCCAGGCGGCTGGTATAGATGGAATGCGGTTCGACGTAACGCGATGTGACAAAGGAGAATGTGGCTGTAAGGCTCAACGGAAGGAACAGGCCATGTCCGCCTGTGATTTCGGTAATCAGGAAAATAGCGGTCAGCGGGGCATGCATCACACCCGACATCACACCCGCCATGCCTGCCAGCACAAAGTTCTTGTCGCTCACCGAAAGGATCGGGATCATATTGAGAATGTTGGCCAGGATATAACCCGAAACCCCGCCCATGAACAGAGTTGGCGCGAAAATACCGCCTACACCGCCGCTTCCGGTAGTTATCGCCATAGCGATTACTTTCAGCACCAGCACCAGGCACAGGAATGCCAGCAGCCAGTAGCGGTTATCCTTCACCTGGTAAAATACGCTGCCGTTCGCCAGGTCGGCCGAATGACCGCTAAGGATCATTTTCAGGGCTTCGTAGCCTTCGCCAAACAAGGGAGGACAAAGAAATATCAAAAGCCCCAGCAGGGTACCGCCAATCACAAGTCGCTGGAAGATCAATATTTTTTTGCCGATAATTTCTTCGCGGATGAAGCGTTTCTGCGTCCTGTCCCACCGGAAATAAACTTTTCCGAGGCGTTCCATCAGCGCTTCAATACGTTTGGTGCCCCTGGTGAAATAGATAGAGATCATTCCCGTGAACAGCCCCAATATAATATAGTAGGGCAGGTTGGCCAGTATCAGCGGATCCATCACCGTGAAGTAGAACACCACGCCTTTACCCATCAGCATGTAGGAAACGGCGGTGCCGGTAACAGCTGAAATCAGCAGGGGGATAATCGACCAGGTAGTAAGGTCGAGCATCAGCACTTCCAGGGCAAAAACCACTGCGGCTACAGGCGCCGAAAAGATGCCGCCAATAGCGCCGGCAGCGCCGCATCCGAGCAACAGGGTCGTTGTTTTGTAATTGAGCCTGAACCACCGGCCAATGTTCGACCCAATGGCCGATCCGGTAGTTACAATAGGCGATTCCAGGCCCACCGATCCGCCAAACCCAACCGTAAACGTAGAACCGATCACCGACGACCACATCGTCTTGGGAGTCAGCCGGCTGTTTTTCTTCGATATGGAATAGAGCACGCGCGAAATACCATGCACGATGTCTTCCCTGACAAAATATTTCACATACAGCACGGTAATCAGTATCCCGATGAAAGGAAGCGCAAAATAGAGCAGGTTGACCGAGCTGATATCCAGATCATGCGTCAGGAGCCGGCCGGTGAAGTGTACGGCGGTTTTTAAAACAACGGCGGCAAG
Source organism: Bacteroidales bacterium (assembly GCA_031265445.1). Taxonomy (GTDB): domain Bacteria; phylum Bacteroidota; class Bacteroidia; order Bacteroidales; family UBA4181; genus JAIRLS01. The sequence goes on along the minus strand of JAISCQ010000187.1, from coordinate 3,660 downwards.
GCCTGCAACAATGCCTATCAGGAAACTTAACAGGATGATCAGCCGCTGGAGAGGTATGTTTTCGGTAATCCACTGGATAATCCGGATATGGGCGATTTTGAGTCGATTCACTTGAAGAGGATTTTAAGATCGCCGGAAGCTATTCGTCGTCTGTGCTGTCGAAATAACCATCGGGCGCAGCAATGTATAATATTTTTGCATGGCTGTTGACGCCGGTCACTAATTCGGGATACAGCGACAGTAAAGTTTCCCTGTCGCCATCCATCACCTGCATCACAATATTGCCGCTGTAGTCTTCAATTCCCCGTATGACGCCTATTTTCCCGTATCCGCCGGTATCGTGCACCGTGAATCCGATCCATGGTTCCGGCCCTGCTTCCATGTCGTGCTCTTCGTATGGAGCAACCTCTGCGAATACCTCGCAACCGATCAGTCCGAGCGCTTCATTTTGATTTTCGACAAATTCGAGCCGCAGGTGCGCCGATGTATCCGTCAGCAGCGTCAGTTCCTCCACCGGGAAGGGAACCTGCAAGCCGTCAATCACCACAAAGACCTCTTCCAGGCGCTCCGGGTCACCGTTGAGAACCCGGTCCGAAACAAGAACCACAGTACCATTGTACCCGTGCATTTTGGTTATTCTGCCTAATGGATGCATCTGCGTATGAAAAGAAAACCCCGGAGATCCAAGCGCTTCCGAGGTTTTTCATGTTGTTCCGTCTTATTTTATTCAGCGGCTTCGGCCCCGGTTTCGGCGGCTTCTTCCTTGACTTCAGGTTCTGCTGCCGCCAGCTTTTCGGCCACTTTCCTTGCAATGGCTTCCCTGGCTTTCACTTCGTCTTCCTTAGATTTGCGGGCTGTCTCGTTTTTCTTCCTGGCAGCCTCATTTTTGATTGTTTCGATCCTGGACTGTTTTTCGTTTTTCCATGTTTCGAAACGGGCTTCGGCTTCGGTCTCCGAGAAAGCGCCTTTCCTTGCTCCTTCCAACAAATGCTTTTTCAGCAGAACACCTTCGTGTGAAAGGATATTTCTGCATGTTTCGGTCGGTTGGGCTCCATGGTTCAACCAAGTAAGGGCCCTGTCGAAATCCAGTTCGACGGTGGCCGGATGGGTGTTCGGATTGTACGAACCCAATCTTTCGATATACTTGCCATCCCGTGGCGCCCTGCTGTCAGCCGCAACAATGTGATAAAAAGCGTAACCCTTCTTCCCTTGTCTTGTTAATCTGATCTTTACAGGCATATTAATTTATTTTAATGATGATTTAAAGGCTGCAAAGGTATTGCTTTTTTGATAACGATCATCACATTTCGTAAAAATATTGCCTGCAACTGAAAATTACCGTATCGGGCCGGAATGGCATCGCGATTCGACCGGATCACACGCCGTATGTTAAAGCGATCCGGCGGTCGATGGTATTGTCTTCCATCGGTTCGCGGTCGACGTTTCCGTTACATGCCATAAAAAAGAAAAAAAATCTGGGGAAAAACAGTGCATGATATGCTGTAAATATATTATTTTTGTCATCCATAATTAAACCTTAATCACCATGAAGAAGTTCTATTTATTTTTAGGATTGGCGCTTGTGTACAGTTTTCTGGCTGTTGCCATGAATAACAAGATTTCCAAGGAAAAACTGGAAGGCAAGTGGAACGTGAATGTAGCCGGCGCTCCATACGGATACCGTGATTACATCGTGAATATCAAAGAGAATAAAGGCGAATACAGAGCCGATATCCTTTTTGCAGATTCGAAAAACAAAATTTCCGATCAGACGCTCACCTTAAAAGATGGGAAACTGACCGGGAATGTGTCTGTGGACAACGAAAGGGTGGATTTCACCATCCGGGAAGAAAAGGGAGTGGTGCTGGGCACGGCTAAAAGCCCGTCGATTGGAACATTGTCGATGACCTTCACCCGTTCGAAGAAATAAGCAAAACCGTCTAAATCAAAAATCAAAACCAGATGAAAAAACAGAAAGCAGTAATGAAAAAAATAACTTTGTGCGTTTTATCGGCATCCGTTCTTTTATCGGCATGCCAGCCAAAACAGAATGTACTCACCGAAGCCGAAAGGGCCGCCGGATGGGAACTGTTGTTCGACGGGCAAACGCTCAGTGGCTGGCGCGACTATAACGGAACCGGGCTTACCGCTCCCTGGGCTGTGGAAGACGGTACGCTGGCAGCTTCAGGCAAAGGCAGCGATGGCAACGGCTACATTGTTACCGACAGGCAATATGAAAATTTCGAACTGGCGTTCGACTGGAAAATCGCAAAAGGCGGTAACAGCGGCATATTATATCACGTGGTGGAACGTCCGCAATACGAGGTGCCTTATGTTACCGGCCCTGAATTTCAACTGATTGATGACGCCGGATTCCCCGAAAAACTGGAAGACTGGCAGAAGTCCTGCGCCGACTATGCCATGCATGCAGCCGATCCCGCCAAGACCGGACTCAACCCGGCCGGCGACTGGAATACCTCGAAGATCGTATTCGACAACGGTCATGTGGAACACTGGCTCAACGGCGAAAAGACAGTGGAATTCGAAGCCTGGACCGACGACTGGTTCCAGCGCAAAAACAGCGGTAAATGGGAAAATGCTCCCGAATACGGTTTGGCGCACAGAGGTGTCTTCGCCTTGCAGGATCATGGCGACCGGGCCTGGTTTCGCAACATCAAACTGCGCGAACTGCCACGCAAACCGAAAGCCGAAGTCGATTTATTCAATGGTAAGGACCTGCACGGCTGGGAAGTATGCGGAACCGAGAAATGGTTTGTTGAGAACGGTTTGCTGGTTTGCGAAAGCGGTTCCGATAAAGGTTATGGCTACCTGGCTACCCGCGAATATTATGACGATTTTGAATTAACAGCCGATTTCAAACAGGATGCCGATGGTAACAGCGGCATTTTCTTCCGCTCGTATATCGAGGAAGGTACCAGAATCGCCGGATGGCAGGTAGAAGTGGCGCCTCCGAACCACGACACCGGCGGAATTTACGAATCGTACGGCCGTGGCTGGCTGGTGCAAATTCCCGACGAAATGGAACACATCCTGAAAATGGGTGAATGGAACACCATACGTATTGCGGTGAAAGGCGACCAGATCACCACCTTCCTCAACGGAACCCGGATGGTAGACCTGAAAGATGAAAAAACAGGCAGGGCGCAGGGACGCATTGCATTGCAAATACACGACGGCGGCGGCATTAAAGTTTCGTGGAAAAATTTGAAGCTGAAACAACTGTGATCGGTTGATGCGGTGCAAGGCGCTGACCTGTCAGGCTGCATTGTAGAGACGCGATGCATCGCGTCTTTGCCGACAGGGTGTGCCGCACGCGACCCTGACAGGTTCGTATACGTAAGTTTACGTAAAACGACCTGACAGGGTCGCCCCGACCTGTCAGGGTCAAAAAAATAAAATCAAAACCACCCTAAAACAAATCTTTTTTTGTTTTTGTTCAAAAAGCATTTATATTTGCCCCTGTTTTTGATAAAAAATTTGATTCAAAAGTATCCTTCATCATGTCGAAATCTCTCGAAAATTTGTTACAGGCAATGTCCGGTGTAACGTTCGGTAAATCACCGAATGGCACGGCTTTTGCAGAGAGAGAGAGAGAGAGAGAGAGAGAGAGAGAGAGAGAGAGAGAGAGAGCCTTACATT
>JAISCQ010000162.1 GCA_031265445.1 Bacteroidales bacterium | reverse complement strand
TCAGCAATGGAAGCGGAAGTGACGGTCGCTAAGATCAAGAACGTAAACGTCCGCTTTTCCGCATCGGAAAGTTTGAAGAATGCTTTGAAAAAGGCGACGTTCACATCCGTCAAATCGCTCTCAAAATAACGGTTTCGCAAGACGGCGATCTCAGTTTCGCAAGACGGCGATAACGTTCTCGCGAGACCGCCGTCTCAGTCTCGCGAGATGGTGATAACGCTTCCGCGAGACCGCCGTCTCGCACGCTCGTTGTCACCGTCTCGCGATTGTGTTGTCGCCGTCTCGTGGAAGCGGTGATATTCGACCCGGTCGGCAGCTTCGCAGCCTGACAGGTTGGGATATGTAAGCTTACGTAAACGACCTGACAGGGTCGCCGCGACCTGTCAGGGTCAATAAAAATTAAATAAATAATAACCAATTTTTTAATCGATAAAAACAATTCTATAAAAAGTGTAATATTTAAAGTTTGAATATATGAAAAGAGCAACATTTTATTTAAAAATCGTCATGCTTGCATGCATGACGGTATGGGTATCAACATCCTGCGGCGAGAAAGAAAAAGAAAGCGCGCCCGAACTGACTTACCTGATCGACGGGTCAAGCCCGGCAACCCTGTCGGTACTTTCCGGCGGAGTCACAAAAACCGTATCGGTAGCATCGAACCGTGCATGGAACATCGCTGTTTCGGCAGGACAGCCGCCGTGGATACAGGTATCGCCCGACCGCGGCGAAAAAAACGGATCGTTCACGCTTACCGTTGCCGAAAACACGCTCACAGGCGAACGTACCGGCACGATCACCTTCTCCATGGAAGGAACGGCGGCAGGTATTCTAACCGTCACGCAGGCAGGGGCTGACGCCGGTATCGAGGTAACCCCCGCCACCGTGGAACCCCTGCCGGCAACGGGCGGAGCCATTGAATTTACCGTCGCTGCCGACGCCGGCTGGAGTTACAGCCTCAGCGCCGGAGCCGACGCATGGCTGTCGCAAACGGCAAAAACAGCCGCCACCCTCACGCTGACGGCTGCCGGAAACGCCTCCACAGCTGCGCGGAACGCCTCCGTCACCTTTTCTCTTACGGATAACCCCGACATGACGCAAACGGTGAACATTTCGCAGGCCGGCGCCACCGAGGAAGAAATTATGAATGAAGAAGATTTCGGAGCCGGCGTGACGCCTGTTGTTCACAACATCTCCGCAGCCGACCTCAAAACGACTCTGGAACAGATCACTGCGGCGGGGAACTATATCGTCAACGTGACCGGAAACACCACATTGACCGACGCTGCCGACAGCGAGAGCAACATCATCCTGGCGACGGCCGGCGCGACGGTTTCGCTCAGAGGCGTCGGCGGCAATACCGTTACGACCGAACATGACGCCTCGATCCTGCGGATAACGGAAGGCAAGCTGATCCTGCGGAACATTACCCTCTCAAAAACAGGAAGTAAAATGCCGACCCTCTTTATCGACGCAAACGGGACGGTGGAAATCAACGAAGGCGTATACATCACCGGTTCCGGCGAAAGCACCAATGCGGGAGTAAATGTAAATGGCGGCGCTTTCCTCATGAAGGGCGGAGAAATACACGGGCATCGCAGAGCCGGCGGCGGCGCGGGTCTGTTTATCCATACCGGAGGCGTCTTTCGGATGGATGGAGGTAAAATATACGATAATACGGCGGATTATGGCGGCGGCATGTTTATAAGGGATGCCGGTTCCCGCTTCATCATGAACGGCGGGGAACTTTATGACAACCACAGCGGTCCGGGTGAAGGCGGCGGCGCTGTTTATATATATCTAAACGGCGGCGCTACGATCAATCCCGGCGCCACCATCTATGGCGAAACCGGCGGAGACAATAAGACAGGAAATACCGGCGGCGGAGGCGCTACTTTCGGACATGCTGTTTCAGCCTATTTTACAGACATCAGCGGCAAGTACAGGAGTACCACGATCCGGGGCGAAACCCTGTCGATAACGGTTCTCAATGGAGTCGAAACCGAATCGACCGCCGGCACATGGACCAGTTTCTGAATATAATAGAGAATTAGAGTAGAGCGCTGCCCAGTCATGGTAGGAAGATGTAAAAAACTATGAAAGAGTGTAATAAGTAACGCAGGGCGTTGCTCTGCGTTACCCTGCGCTCAATATAATGTCTTATAAGTTATAATTTTTTTATCCCTAAATGAAAAAATTCAAGATGAAAGTAAAATCGAAGACTGTCCTTTCGATCATCATGCTCCTCATGATGTCGTATCCGTTCGCCTTCGTTCATGCGGAGGAGATGCAGCCCTCCATCCCCATATCGGGGGAAGTGCTGGATGCGGATCATCTTCCGCTTCCGGGCGCGACGGTCAGGGTGCAGGGGACGACGATCGGTACGGCGACGAATATGGACGGGAGATTTACCCTTACGGTACCTGATGAAAATTCCGTCCTGCTTGTCTCTTCTGTCGGGTACGGGCAATTGACGGTTACGGTAGGCCGGCAGCGGATGTTTCGCCTGGTGATGCAGGAGGTCTCGTCCGAACTGGAGGAAGTGGTCGTTGTAGGGTACGGCGTACAGAAGAAGGTTTCCGTCACCGGCGCCGTTTCCTCGGTGCAGGTGAAAGACCTGAAAGTAAGTACTTCCGCCAGCCTTGCCAACTCGCTGGCCGGACGTATTACCGGTTTGACGTCGATGCAGTCGGGCGGCGGACAGCCCGGACGCGACGATGCGACCCTGTATCTGCGCGGCGCGGCGACAACGAACGGGAAAGGCCCGCTGATCCTGATCGACGGGGTGCCCCGCGACAACATCCGGACGATCGACCCGAACGAAGTAGAGTCGATCTCGATTCTGAAGGATGCCTCCGCTACCTCCGTTTTCGGCGTGAGGGGCGCTAACGGCGTGATCATGATCACTACGCGGCGCGGGAAGGAAGGAAAACCCGAACTGACGGTCAATGCCACGCAAAGCTATTCGGCGTTTACGCGCGAGCCTTCGCGTCTCCATTCGCTGGACTACCTCGAGCTGCGCAACCAGGCGCTCGTCAACGACGGGCGGAGGAATGACATTTTCGGACCGGAAGTCTTTGCCGTGTTCAAAAACCCGCTGTTCGGGTTAAACCCCGGCGATCCCGATTACGAACGGCAGGCGGCCGTGCGGCGGTATATGTATCCCGACCATGACTGGTACCGGGAACTGTTTACCCGCTGGAGTCCCCAGACCTCAGTCAATGCCAACCTGTCGGGCGGGACGGAGAAAATATCCTACTTCATCAATGTAGGGTATCTCCATCAGGGGGGAAACCTGAAAACCGAACCTGAATCGGTTCTGGGATACGATCCGTCGGTGAAATTAGACCGTTACAGTTTCCGTTCGAATGTGGACTATAAGATATCGTCCTCGCTGACGGCGTTCCTGAACCTGGGCACCTACATCGAAGGCGTCAATATGCCGGCGACCGCCAATCTGTACGAAAGCCAGAACCACATGATCACCGATCTGTTTTACGTGGCGCAGAGCATCCTGCCGATTTCCCCCGGGCCGGCCACGATTCCCGGTTTCGGCGTGGAGTCCGGGATGCCGCTGGACCCGACTTACCTGAACTCCGGGAGATATATGGACCGCTCTGCCTACGAGATCATCAACTGGCGCGGATACCTCAATGAAACGCGGGCAAACCTTAATTCTTCCGCCGGACTGAACTGGGAACTGGATTTCCTGACCAAAGGCCTTTCCGTAAAGGGCATGATTTCGTACGATTCATGGTCAAAAACGGAAATGCAGGGTTATTACGACAATTCCCTTTACCTGGCAAGCGTAGATATCCATACGAACGAGCTGACCTATTCCGAATACCGCTCCGGAACCAATGCCCTGTCATTGAGCAAATCCGCGGAATCCAGGTATACCGTCAATGCGCAGGCCTCCATCCTGTATCACCGGCAGTTCGGCCTGCACGACGTGGGCGGCATGATCCTGGCGCAACGCGACTACTGGGAAACAACCGCCGCCGATATCCCCTATAATGTAGTCGGGCTGGCCGGACGCGCCACGTATAATTACGATGCGCGCTATTTCGGGGAAATCAATATCGGTTACAACGGGTCGGAACAGTTTGCCCCGAAGAAACGGTTCGGCTTTTTTCCGGCTGCTTCGGCAGGCTGGGCGCTCTCGAACGAAGGATTCCTGAAGGACAATCCCGTACTGACGTACCTGAAGCTCAGAGGATCGGCCGGCAGGGTCGGTAACGATCAAATGGTTGATACGCGCTTCCTGTACATTGACAACATTACGTACGACGGGGGCGGTTATCTGGGCAGTCTGGCACGGGGATACGGTATCTGGGAAGGCTTGCTGGGCAATCCCGACCTGACCTGGGAGGTCGCCACAAAATACAACCTGGGAGTCGATTTCCATCTGGTGAAAGACTTTTCCGTTTCCATTGACGTCTTTAAGGAAAACCGTTCCCAGATTCTCTTGCAGCGCCGGAGCGTTCCCAACTGGCAGGGCATTCCGGTCGGCAATATTCCCCGGGTGAATATGGGCGAAGTGGACAACCGCGGATATGAGATAGAGCTGGCTTACAACAGGCAAATCAATCAGGATCTGCTGGTTCGGGTAAAGGGCAATTTCGCCTGTAACCGGAACAGGCAGACGAATGTGGACGAAGTGCCGCGCGACGAAACATACGCTTACCGGACGCGCGATACGGGATTCTCCATCGGGCAGAACTGGGGGTATGTGATTGACTGGTCGCAGGACGGCGGATACTGGACGCCGGAAACGGTTGTGAGTGTGGCGTTTATATACATCACCTTTTTATTTAATCCTCAAACAGCACATAAACAAATAATAATTTATCTTTATCCATCATAGCAAGAGCAAAATCCAGTGTATGTATACTTATTTTATTACCGCCACTTGGACCTTTCCATGGATTGTTAGACCAATTGGTAAAACACCTTGTTTTTTGAATATCGAAACCATCTATAAAAATATGATAATATGATTCGACTTTATCTACAGGCATAATTTCACAAGCTGTAAATCCTAAATCAAACTGCAATGCAGAATGAAGCATTTCTTCGAAATCGTTACGATTTATTTCATTCCAGTTGGTATTTAATGGAATCAAGCCTTCTTCCATACAAATCATATCAAGAATACGGATAGCATCTTTGCGTATATCGACATTTATAAAAGTATATTTGAGTACTCCTCCCTCAAAATACTTTTCAAGATCCAAATTTTTATATAGATTTATTTTTCCATTTTACGGATGAGTTTATAATTGAGGATACATTGTTAAAAGCTTCCAAATCCCTGCGTCTTTCACGTAGATATTCTCTCTGCTGGTTTATTACTGGTTTAAACATTTTATATAATTCTTACCGGAGTCCTGGTATCTCAAAAATCCGATCTCTCTATCTTTATTTTCGATAGATTTTAATTCAATTTGAAAAGACCTGTAAGGCACATTCCATAAATTATGGTATTCCAAGTCCTTAAATATCTTTTGTTTTTTTAACATATCATATAAATCATATGAAAAAACCCAGTCATCATTATCCTTATTTTCAGAAATTCGTAAAATACATGCAATCTCTTTTCCTAAGTGATTAAGCTGTTCATTTGACAGTTTTTTCTCTGGAAACAAATAATCAAAAAACAAAAACTTTACATAATTACAAATTTCAATATTTGTATAGTTTGCAGGATTCATTAGTAAATGAGATTCTTTCGCAAAAACCATCCAGTCAAAATCTTTATCATTAATTGCTGATAAAAATTCGTCTTTTAAATACTCTTTGTTTATTGTACCTTCTTTTATTTGTCTACCCAGCATACTAAAACTATCAATATACGGCAGCCACCATTCTTCTAAAAATGCAGTTGCTGCTAAGGACAAATTTTTAACCCCTATTTTATTCATATTCTCATTTTATAAAATTTCTAAAAATCGGAAAACATTGTCACTAATTACCAGTTTCCCAGGGCTAATCTCTTCGGTTGTGAGTGTGGCGTTTATATACATCACCTTTTTATTTAATCCTCAAACAGCACATAAACAAATAATAATTTATCTTTATTCATCATAGCAAGAGCACAATCCAGTGTATGTATACTTATTTTATTACCACCACTTGGACCTTTCCATGGATTGTTAGACCAATTGGTAAAACACCTTGTTTTTTGAATATCGAAACCATCTATAAAAATATGATAATATGATTCGGCCTTATCTACAGGCATAATTTCACAGGCAGTAAATCCTAAATCAAACTGCAATGCAGAATGAAGCATTTCTTCGAAATCGTTGTAAGTTACTTCATGCCAGTTGGTATTTAATGGAATCAAGCCTTCTTCCATACAAATCATATCAAGAAAATTGATAGCATCTTTGCGTATATCGATGTTGATGAAATTATATTTAAGTACTCCTCCCCAAAAATACTTTTCAAGTTCCAAATTTTTATATAGATTTATTTTTTCCATTTTACGGATGAGTTTATAATTGAGGATACATTGTTAAAAGCTTCCAAATCCCTGCGTCTTTCACGTAAACAACCCGAACTCGATACATGGGTACCGGATTTCCACCTCCAGATGGAATGCCATATCCAAAAGGGGTTGATGCAGTTCCTGTCGCCGGATAGTCAAACGAATAAATATTTTCATTTGCAAGAGGATTAAAGTTTGCCGTACCCGGTTTTGTACTATTGAGGACTTCTTTAAGTCTATCAGCACTTTCAAATTTTGATGAATGTGGTGGCGCCGTATTTGAACGATTGCCATCAGGCGCATAACTGGGAGAATGAGCACGTTTTATCAAAGCCTCATCCGGAACATCCGACCCGTGTCTTTCTAATATATGTGCATTGGGATGTTGTGTTAATTCTCGCAGTTCGCTAGCTGTATATGGAGATTTATCCGGCACCCTGCGGATCAATAAATCGTCTCCTTCCTTTACCAGCTGATATCCATTACAGGGTTGACCGATAGAAGTTCTTGACGTATTTATCGGGAAATCATACTTATTTGTAGCCGTTGGTAATAATTTATTGTTTGCAATTTGAGCTATCTCTTCGCCATTTTTACTGAATAGAATTATGACATCTCCCTGCTCTGCAGCTCTACCGCCTATTGTTAACAAATGAGCATAGACTGATCTCAGATTTCCTGTAAGTTTTGATAATAGATTTCCCCCTTCAACAACCTCAATTGTTTTGGAAAAAACATTGGTGCGATTGGTTGTTACGGGCTTTCCTTCTTTAAGAAACCCTTTAAGTAATCCTATTTCACCTATTAGATAGGTAGCGGCTTCTAAATTGTTGTAATAATCAGATGTTTTGTTATAGCGTTCCGGCGCTAATTCATCTCTTTTGCGAATATGAGCATCGCCTTGGAGATACATAAACACAGGATCAAAGACTCTTTCGTTTTCAGCATCCTTTTTCCAAACCGAGTCATCTTCTTCTTTTTGTTTTAGGGATTCCTGATTGCTGTAATCATAAAATGCACTTGGTTTTAACCCGTGGATGTGACCTTCATAGGCTTCGTATAATACTTGTACCTGCTCCTGTTTTTCTTTTTCATAGAAAAATTTAGCTACCGTTACTGCCCATTTCCTGCCTGAATATGCTATTTCGAGCGGTGTTCCAGAGGAATTTTTCGGAATATGAACAATGGGTTTGTCCTTTACAAAAAAAGTTCCATCAGGATATTTATCCAATGTCAGCCATACGTGTTTTGTTGCAGGAATGTAATCATCCGCCATCATTTGCTCATCCTCGTCCACCGAAGATGGAAACAGCATCCTTTCCGGGTCGTGCAGCAAATCCCACTGATGTTTGTACAACCGTGTTTTACCGTCTGTATAATCCATCAGATTGTCGGTCGCTCCCTGGGCGGCAATATAAATTGCATCCTTATCGGTACTGAAGGTATGCCACAGCCTGAACGCGCCGTGCCCCAGCTCGTGGGCAATGGTGTGTGCCGGATTGCCGGAGATTTTTACAAAGCCAAACTGTCCCTTCATAGGCATGTAACCACTGGCGCCACCGGAAAGGGAGGGTACCATAAAGATGTAGTAAGTTTTACTTTCCTTACCTTTTTCCTTCCTGAATGCCTTGATGATGGCATTCATTTCAGCGCTGTAGCTGTTTCCTTCCTTGACGGCGCCTATATCGGAAGGAAAACTGTAATCGAACGCCTCGGCC
>JAISCQ010000135.1 GCA_031265445.1 Bacteroidales bacterium | reverse complement strand
GTTTATCACTCCGAAGCAGTTGATCACGGCGAATTTATGAAGTTCGGCGGCAAACTGGGAATCGACGGCAACAACAAGATCTGGCTGGAGACAAGGGCTACCACCTGCATCTCCCTGGGGGATCCGGGCATGTATATCGGGTCGCCCAGCAATGCAACGCCGGAAGAATACAGATATGATCCTGCCAGGGAGAGCGAAGCCAATCCGCATTTCCCCGGCGACAACCGCTACACCAGGCGCCTGGCAACGATAGCGGACATCGAAACCATCGGCGACGGCATCACGGCCATCGTGGATCAACCATAAACAGCGAACAGCGAACCGTGAACAGTGAACATAGCTGGCAGTGTCGCAAGACCTGTCAGCTATTCCTGCTTTTTTGCGGGTTCGATGTCGAAACCGCAAAAAATCCCCCGCTCGGAACACAAGGTAATTTGTAATTGCCTGCGGTGAGATCGCTTCCATTACCCGGATGCGGAAGCTACGCGGCGAAGCCATTGTTCTAACTTTTATCTTAAAAAAAAGCATTATATTTGCGTTATTATTTTGTGTCATGAAAAAAGAGTTTGGTAAATGGTTAATGGATATTGCATAATATATCGTAACCGCTTTAATTTTAACGTCGGTATTCGCCGACATAGAAAAAAAGTGGGTTTATATTGTTAGTGCGATATTAGTAACAGCGATCCTGTTTGTTGGACTCCGGTTAATAAAGAAATCGAAAAAAAGAAAATAATATGAGTACAGTTATGCTGGTGTCCTATGTGTTCCTTATTGCAATCGCTGGCCTGATATACTTCAATATTCAGGACAAAAAAAAGACAAAACATCAGGACTAAATGCGTTCCGGCCTTCCGTCCCGACCTGTCGGGCCGGAAGGCGTCGATTTGGCAGCCCCGGCGTCTGCTCATCCTGCGGTATCTGAAAAAGAAGACGCAACTGTTGAATGATATTCCATCTTAAAAATATCGTATATGGGATACCCGTGATGGATTTACAGAATATAAGACAACAATTATTGTTCAAAATTGATGCGTTTGTTTTGCGGATTCGTAAACTATCATTAATTTCGCAAAAATTTTTTAATGCCATGAATGAAAAAACAAGATATTCGGATACCGAATTGGAGGAATTCAAAGAGCTTATCCTGGAAAAGTTAGATACGGCTAAAAAAGATTACGATCTGCTGAAAGGTACCATTACCAACAGCACCGGTAATGATACGGAAGACACTTCGCCGACATTCAAAGTGCTGGAAGAAGGCGCCGCTACCTTGTCGAAAGAAGAAGCCGGACGTCTGGCACAGCGTCAGCTCAAGTTCATCCAGCACTTGCAGGCAGCCTTAGCGCGCATCGAAAACAAGACATACGGTATATGCAGGGAAACCGGGCAACTGATCCCCAAAGAACGTCTTCGTGCCGTACCGCACGCCACACTGAGCATCGAAGCGAAAAACGAAAACAAGTAATTGATGATTCCCGGATGACTGTTTTTGATGGGAATCAAGTTTCATCAATGATCGGCGTTTTTGATTCGGGATATGGAGGATTGACGGTACTGAAGGAATTTGTGAAGCTGTTGCCTGAATACAGTTATTGTTATTTGGGCGACAATGCGCGGACGCCTTACGGTACACGTTCGTTCGAAACGGTATACCGCTACACGCTCGAATGTGTGAAGCGCCTGTTCGACGAAGGTTGCCGGCTGGTAATCCTGGCGTGCAACACCGCTTCCGCAAAGGCGCTCCGTACTGTCCAGCAACGCGATCTGCCGACGCTCGATCCGCAGCGCCGCGTGTTGGGCGTCATCCGGCCAAGCGCCGAAGCCATCGGGCAATACACCCGGTCGGGACACGTAGGCGTGCTGGGCACCGTGGGAACCATACAGTCCCTTTCCTATCCTATCGAAATCAACAAGCTCAACCCGCATATCCGGGTATTCCAGGAAGCCTGCCCCATGTGGGTGCCGCTGGTGGAAAACAACGAATACCGGAAAGACGGCGCCGATTATTTCGTTCGCCGGCACATGGATAACCTGCTGCAACAAAGCCCTGAGATTGACGTTATCGTACTTGCCTGTACGCATTATCCCCTGTTGATCGACAAAATTAACAAATATACGCCCTCCGGAGTCCGCATATTGTCGCAGGGAGGCATTGTAGCCGAAAGCCTTGCCGATTACCTGCGCCGCCATCCCGAAATGGACGCCCTGCTGGAAAAAAACCGCACCCGGGTGTTCCAAACCACCGATTCGCCGGAACTGTTCGACCGCTATGCCTCGATATTTTTCGGCGAGGATATAAAATCCGAAAAAATAACATTAAGCAGTTAATTCGGGTTTCGGGTTGACGTGAAGCCCGAAATGTACGGCTTCCATGCGGATAAATTTTTTTGCCAAAATATGTAAAATCAAATCTTTTGTTATTACCTTTGCGGCGTTTTAAAAAAAATTGCGTCGTGAAAAACAAATGCTTTTTGTTTGCCGTATTTATTGCTTGCTTTGTTGCACTGGCTTTTACGAAGCCTGTGGAAGCTACCGGCATATCTATGGACGACAGTAAAAACAGGGAAACAGAGATTGGCTGCATCACGGAATCGTACAATTGCATGGCGATCCTTTGCGAAACAGCGAATTTTAATTTTTCGGCGCGAACGGTAACGGTTTCCTGTACTCCTAAAACATTTGAACGGCTCAGCAACAAACTGTCTGCGGGGAAAAACCTGAGAATCGAATTTTCTGTCGAGAACTATATCTTTTTTGTAGAATCTTTAGCTTATTATCTCGATAATTTCACAGAGCTGAAAAGATTGAACATTTAACTGCAACTATTGTAGTATTGAGGTTGTATCAAAAGTCGGTTATCTCGTGTTTGACGTGAGGTGCCTGTAATGACAAAGGACTTTTGAGACAGTCTCATTATTTGTATTGTCCGTATCGGGGACAAGCGAAAGTCTCTTATAAATTTATTGGAAGCGTATGATATGCGTGTGTGGCATGGTTTGGATGAATTGTGCCCAATAGATTCCGAAGACGAAAAATCCGATGATAAGAAGCAAATCAAGAAATAATAGATATTGAATGAAACATACAGGCGCCACAACAAGCGACGGTAACTTTGGCAAACCTGCGACATTTGCCGAAGGTGGCGCCTTTGTTGTTTCAGTTGCAAAGATAACAAAAATCAAAAATAGAGATGAATCTTTTATAAATTAAAATGGTTCGAGTGCAAAAAGATATTGCGATTGTATTTCAATAAATCAAATAATCAATAAATCAAAAATCATCATGTCACAACAAAGTAAAATTAAAGATCTGATTGATCTGCGGGTCAAAGCCAAGTTGGGCGGCGGCGAAAAGCGCATTGAGTCGCAACATGGCAAAGGGAAGCTGACGGCCCGCGAACGTATCGAACTGCTGCTGGACGAAAGCAGCTTCGAAGAATTTGATATGTTCGTCACCCACCGTTCGCACGACTTCGGGCTGGAAAACGAAAGCTATCTGGGCGACGGCGTAGTGACCGGCTACGGAACCATCGACGGCCGCCTGGTGTATGTCTATTCGCAGGATTTCACCGTATTTGGGGGTTCGCTGAGCGAAACGTTCGCCAGGAAAATCTGCAAAGTGATGGATCAGGCGATGAAGGTGGGCGCCCCGGTGATCGGGTTGAACGATTCGGGTGGAGCGCGTATTCAGGAAGGCGTACAAAGCCTGGCCGGTTATGCCGAGATTTTTCAGCGTAATATCATGGCTTCGGGTGTTGTCCCGCAGATTTCGGCCATCTTCGGGCCGTGCGCCGGCGGAGCGGTTTATTCGCCTGCTTTGACCGACTTCATCATGATGTCGAAAGAAAACAGTTACATGTTTGTGACAGGGCCTAAGGTAGTAAAAACAGTTACGAACGAAGTGGTTACCGATGCCGAACTGGGCGGCGCCATGGTGCACGCCTCCAAATCGGGCGTGACCCATTTCGTAGCCGATACCGAAGAGGAAGGCATGATGCTGATCCGTAAACTGTTGAGTTTTATCCCTCAAAACAATCTCGAAGAGCCGCCTTTGGTCGCGTGCATCGACCCGATCGATCGCCTGGAAGACACTCTGAACGGGATCGTACCGGACAATCCCAATAAACCGTACGACGTAAAAGACGTCATCCACGCCGTTGTGGATCATAACGAATTTATGGAAGTGCATCGCCATTATGCGCCCAACCTCGTGGTAGGCTTCGCGCGGTTCAACGGCGCTTCCGTCGGCATCGTGGCCAACCAGCCCAAGTACCTGGCCGGCGTGCTCGACATCAATGCATCGCGTAAAGGCGCCCGCTTTGTGCGCTTCTGCGACTGCTTCAATATTCCCATCGTGACGCTGGTGGACGTGCCGGGCTTTCTCCCGGGAACGGCGCAGGAATACGGCGGGATTATTATACACGGCGCTAAATTCCTGTTTGCCTACGGCGAAGCCACCGTACCGAAAGTAACCGTTACATTGCGCAAATCGTACGGCGGAGCGCACGACGTGATGAGCTGCAAGCAACTGCGCGGCGACATCAACTACGCATGGCCTACTGCCGAGATTGCCGTGATGGGCGCCGGCGGAGCCACCGAAGTGCTTTTCGGACGCCAGGTCAAATCGATGGAAAATCCCGATGAAAAGGCTAAGTTTATTGCCGAAAAGGAAAAGGAATATACCGACAAGTTTGCCAATCCGTACGTTGCCGCCAAATTCGGTTTCATCGACGATGTGATTGAACCGCGCAACACCCGCTTCCGCGTGATCAGGGCATTGCAGGCGCTGGCTACCAAGAAGGATACCAATCCGCCGAAGAAACACAGTAATATTCCCTTATAATTGAGACTCCCAACTTCTCCTGAGGAGGGAAGAGGCTTCCTAAAAATAATTTTAGTATGAAAAATATAATAAAAATAATAGTCGCAACCTGTGTGCCGGCGTTATTGTTAAAGCCCGTACTGCTGGCGCAGGAAAGGACGGACACGCTACAGGCTGCGTCATTTGAAGCATACGACCCGCTGATCCCGCAATTGTTCGCCTTCGACAAGAAGAACGACATTTTTGCAGGCATCAATAATGTGGATAACAGGATCGTGCTTGTCCGCCGTAAGGGCAACGAACTGTCCATCGCCCATTCTTACCCGGTGGACAATGTATCGGGCCGTCACGATACGGAACATATTTACCGTCCGCAAAGCGTGGCTATCTATGAGGATCATGTGGTGTTCCTCGCTTCGCACCGCGACAGTTGCTACCTGGCCGTACTCGACCTGAACGGGAACTTAGTGCAAAAGCTGAGATTCCCCGGCAGAGCAAGCGCGTTCAGTTACAGTCCGTCGGCCAGGGAACTGTATATATCGGGTGAAAATGTGACCGGGTTTGATGTCATTGCCTTGGATGTCAGTCGCGGGATGAACCGTATCAGCCTGGAAAGTGCAGCGTCGCTGCACTACCGGAAATCGCGCCTGAGCGAAGTGATTGCTGTACGCGACCCGTGGGGGATTGGGATGTCGGTGATCGCCATGAGCGTGGTGTTTCTCGCCCTGCTGATGCTTTACTTAGTGTTTAAACAGGTGGGCGTACAATTGATTTCGATACAGGACCGCAGAAACCGCAAGGTTAAGAAAATATCCAAAACGGAGGCTATTTCCTCAACCGGCGATATCAGCGGCGATGTGTATGCGGCCATCACGGCGGCTATTCATCTTTATAATGAAGAATTGCATGACGAAGAAAATACCGTGTTGACCATCCATAAAGTGGCGCGTGCTTATTCGCCCTGGAGTTCGAAAATACATGGACTGAATACCTATTTTAACAGATAGAAGCCCCACCCCCTACCCCTCCCTAAAGGGAGGGGGACGCGCTTCTCAAAGGAGCAGGGGATCATCTAAAGTAAGTAATCCAAGTAATCAATAAAGAATAAATCCAATTTCCCCCTCTCCTTAGGAGAGATCACCTTAGGAGTTATCAGGAAATAAGCATTACATTTTTCATGATTACATTGTCCAAAATTTTCTCAAGGCATCATAGCCCGAAGGGCGTTATTTTCGTAACCGCATGCAAGCGAAGCGCAGCTTGCGGAAGACGCGTCCTGCCTTTCAGGCAGCGGCCGCGAGACATCTCCTTTCCGCAGGTCGCGACCTGCGGTTATGAAAATCCGGCTTTTCAAGCCG
>JAISCQ010000120.1 GCA_031265445.1 Bacteroidales bacterium | reverse complement strand
CCGGTGGATGCCGGACAGGATGAACCGGTTTGCTTCCAATACCCTTTTTCCGGGGGATGAATAACAGTTACCAGCCGTTCCTGCCTGTAACCATGCGGCTGAAAGCCGGAACGGTTTTTATAATGTTTCCTGCCCTGTCAATGGTCTTGACCCTGACAGCGGTGGTAGAAGCAGTAGCGGTTTCGACCCTGCGCTGCAAAGACGCGATGCATCGCGTCTCTGCAGCATCGCGTCTTTGCAGCGCAGCCTGACAGGTCAGTATACGCAAGCTTACGCATACCGTGCGCGTTTCCCGTCAGAGAAACCATATCAATAGAAAAAATGTGCACCACCACCGGATCAAAACCCCGTATGGGGTTTCACATGATGAATCACCTGCGGAGGTTGGCGGATGTTTTCCGCAGTGATTCTATGGCTATGAATGCCCTGACGGGCAATGTTTAAACATCCCGTGCGTAGAGACGCGATGCATCGCGTCTCTACAACGCAACGGTAACGCATTTCCACCCCGTCAGGGACGGCATATCGGTCGTCGTCTAAATATGTCATTCCTAACGGAATTATCAATATATCGTCAAATGTCGTTTCCTGCCAATATGTCGCCCCCTGCGGGGCTACCAATTATGATGTCTTCTACCAATATGATGTCCCTGAAGGGGTCTACCAATAGACGGGGCTTTAGCCGGACAGCGGTGATTTTTTTGTTTCTTTTTATTCTTACTGATCCTGACAGATCAGCAACCCTGACAGGCCTGTTCTCGAAGAAAGGATCGCATGAGCCCAACTTAGGATCACGTGATCCCATTCCGCATATGCGCCTTCCTTCGCTTCCGTTTTCTAACGGCGCATGATCGTTTTCCGTCCCGTATTCTCAAGTAAATAAACAAAATAAATGACGTAGTTTTACCTCTTCCCTTCTCCGCTTCCTCTACCGTAAAAGTTTCGGTTACCGTATTGCCGGCATCATCCGCTAATGTGAGGCGATGCGTCCCTGCGGCGGGCGCTGCCGGCATCTGGTGTGGCGATTCGGTGCTGCCGATAAACCGGTTATCGACATGCCAGAAAATGACGGCGCCTTTGCGGCGATGCGCTGCCCGGAATACTACCTGCCCCGGCGAGCCGTCCAGCTGGCGTGGCAATACCACTGTGAGACTTTGTTGCGGGTATATCAGTTCCATTTGCCGCTGGCCTTCCGAGCTGATACAGTCCGGGTGTATGGGCGGTAACGGTTTGTAATCCGCATTTTTCATTTTGTAGTACCATTCCTGTGCCGGCGGCAGCACAAACCACGGCAGATGCACCATGTCGTCAATCCGGGAACACTCGCTGTTGACGCGGTATTTGAGATCCCTGCTCAAGTGTATCATCGTGTGATAGGGACACGGATCGGTTTCGACGCCGCCCCTGGCCACCCATACCGTATCCACTTCGTCGCAGATCATTGAGGCGCGATGCCCGCTTTTACGACACACGGCCAGTTGAGTCATGTCGTCAAACGGAGCGCTGAACCACGATCCGTGCGGCAGTTGCGCAAATACATCGAACAGCACCGGGGCGGCATAGTTTACCCCCGTGAGCGTTGGCCTGCCTTCGCCCGAAGCATTGCCCACCCACACTCCTACGACATAAGCCGGCGTGACGCCCACAGCCCAGGCATCGCGGTGACCGAAGCTGGTTCCTGTTTTCCATGCCACCTTGCGCGACGATGAAAACGATTTCCAGCTTGCTTCTTCTTCCGGGCGGTTCAATTCGGATAACGATTGGAAGGTTTGCCAGATGGCGGCAGCTTCGACAGGAGCTGTCGCCTCGAGGCGCGAATCGGGTGTTTTCGGATGATGGCGGGTGGATTGTAAGGCGTAGAAATTCAACGGATGGTGACCGGCCGGGTCGTACATGCCTGAAAGTTCGATGTAGCGCTGCAACTGCCGCGATAATCCGGCGTAAATGCCGGTGATATCCCACAGGGAGCCTTCGGCGCCGCCGAGAATCAGCGTCAAACCGTAATGATCGGCCGGTTTGGTCAATGTGGTCATCCCTAATGTACGGAGCAACAGGTGGAACTTTTCGTTACCGTAGTTTTGCAGCATGCGTACGGACGGTACATTGAGCGACCGTTCAAGCGCACGGTGCGCCGGGACAGCCCCGTCGTAAGTGCGGCTGAAGTTCCTGGGCGCGAAGTTCCGGATTTGCAGCGGGACATCGGCAACCAGCATGTTGGGCAGCAACTCGCCCTGATCAAGCATGGCAGCGTAAAGGAGCGGTTTCAGGATACTGCCCGTGCTGCGCGGCGCCATGATCACGTCCACGCGGTTGCCGTGCGCCGTGTTGTCCTGGTCGTATACGTTGCCCACATAAGCCGTTATATCGCCTGTTACGGCTTCGGCTGCCACTATAGCCATGTTGTACACGTAATTGCTGCGATATAAGGCGGCATGTTGCTGTACGATCCGGTTTACCCTCAGTTGCAGCGACCTGTCGATGGTGGTTTTGATGCGTTTCCCCTTTTGCGCGGCAGCAATGCGGTCCAAAAGATGCGGCGCATCATTGGGCAGAGGCAGGGGCTTGTCGGGTAGCGGTTCGTCCCTGGCCAGCGAACAGGTTTCCCCGGAAATGATACCTTCATCAAAAAGCCGGTCCAGCAGCCGGTTGCGCTTATCCAGCAGTCGCTCCCTGTTCCGCCCGGGATGGATCAGCGACGGCGCATTGGGCAATATGGCCAGGGTAACGGCTTCGGCCCAGCTTAGCTCATCGGGCTCGCGTCCGAAATACCTCCACGACGCGGCGCCAATGCCTACGATATTGCCGCCAAAAGGAGCATTGGCCGCGTACAGGTTCAATATCTCATCCTTCGAACAACGCAGTTCCAAGCGTGTTGCCAAAATGAGCTCCCTGATCTTTTGCAAAACGTTACGAGGCGGGTTGTCCTGCATCATGCGGATTACCTGCATGGTGATGGTACTTCCGCCGCTCGCCACATGTCCGGTAGAGATATTCTGCTTGAGCGCCCGTCCCAATGCGATCGGGTCAAATCCGGGATGCCGGTAAAAGCGCTTGTCTTCAAACAATACGAGCGCCCGTGTATATTTGTAAGGGACGGAATCGGTAGCCGGGAAGCGCCATTGCCCGTCATCGGCAATTTTTGCACCCAAAAGCCTGCCTTCACGGTCGTCAATAACTGTACACGCGGGCTTGTCGAACAGCTTCCGCGGAAGCGAAAAAGCATACGCCAGCAAAAGCGCCGACAGGATCGCTAACCGGAAATACCTGCGCTTACGGCTAAGGATGCGGATCTTGATTTGCGGGAAAGACGGTATGAGGCTATTCACTTTTTTGGGCACTGTACCCGCCCGTCAGGATGAAGACTGTGACTGCTGCATACAAAGGGATAGCAACAGCATTGGATATATCCAGCAAACCTGTCAACAATAACGCACAATGCATATATAACCAGGCCCGCACTTAACAAGGAGGGTAATCGTCTTTTCATGGCAATGAACAAATAAATGTCGGTGCAAATTTATACTATTTTTGAATGTAGACCAAGGTGAAAGTGATCATATTTCCTGATTACCTCTCATTGATCTTAACTTGATGACATTTACCTCAACACGTTGTAGCTTCCGTCCGTATTCAGTTTAATGATGGACGATGCGGTTGCCGATTGCCGGTCATTCTGCCGCCAGTAGACGATGTAGTCGACTGCCGCCCTGATCTCTCCTGATATTTCGTCGAAAATTCCGGGCGTAGGTTCCCCGCTGATGTTGGCCGAAGTGGAAACGACCGGTTTACCGAATGTCTTGATGAGTTGTTGACAAAATGGTTCTTTAACCATGCGGATGCCTGTGCTGCCATCGTTAGCAATAAGATTTGAAGCCAGGTTCCCGGCCTTTGGGTAGATAATGCTCAATGGTTTTACAGCTTCGGCATCCAACTGTATGGCGATGCCGGGAACTTTCTTCACGTAACCGGCAAGCATATCGAGACCATCTACCAGTATGAGCATGCTTCGCGCCTCATTGCAACGCTTAATGGCATATATCCGATCTACGGCCGCACTGTTGGTAGCATCACATCCGATACCCCATACCGTATCGGTAGGGTAAAGAATTACGCCTCCCCGATTCAGTATTTCAAGCGATTTTTCAATATCCTCCCGGAACATCAATAGTTTTCCGGATGTATCAGGCGGGAACATGCTGGAAGTTAAAAAAGTAAAAAACTGCCGGATTACGAATCCGGCAGTTTTATCAATGTCCTTATACAAATAATCAATGATTCATTTCCCGAACTCTTTTTTGATGGCATCTACATAATCAAGCTTTTCCCATGCGAAAAATTCGACTTGCTTTGTGGTTTCTCCATTGTAGCATACGGGTACTTCTTTTGTATAAGGCTCGTTCCCGAAGTGTCCGTATTTTACCGTATCCCTGAAAATCGGGTTCTTCAGCCCGAAACGCTTGACGATGCTGTAGGGCCTCATGTCGAATATCTTATTGATCTTTTGTGCAATGTCGCTGTCGGACATGTTTACTTTGGATGTACCGTAGGTATTGACATACAGTCCCACCGGCTGTGCTACTCCAATGGCATAAGCTACCTGTACCAGTGCTTCGTCGGCAATACCTGCAGCTACAATGTTTTTGGCAATGTGGCGAGTGGCATAAGCTGCCGAACGGTCGACTTTCGATGAATCTTTCCCCGAAAACGCACCGCCGCCGTGTGCTCCTTTGCCTCCGTAGGTGTCTACAATGATTTTGCGGCCTGTAAGTCCTGTATCGCCATGGGGGCCGCCAATCACGAATTTACCGGTTGGGTTTACGTGCAGAATGTAATCCCTGTCAAAAAGTTTCCTGATTCTTTCGGGCAATTCACGAATCACTTCCGGAATCAATATTTCCCGGACATCCTTGCGAATTGCTCCCAGCATCCCCGTTTCCTCGTCGAAATCATCGTGCTGGGTCGAAACAACGATGGTATGCACTCTTTTCGGTTGACCGTTGTCTTCGTATTCAACAGTTACCTGCGATTTGGCATCGGGGCGGAGATATTTCATCTGCCTGCCTTCCCTGCGGATAGCGGTTAATGTGGTCAGCAACCGGCGAGAAAGTACCAATGCCAGCGGCATATATTCGTCCGTATCGCGACAGGCATAACCAAACATCATTCCCTGATCGCCTGCACCCTGGTCTTCTTCTTTGGCGCGTTCCACACCCTGGTTAATGTCGGGCGACTGTTCATGTATGGCTGACAACACGCCGCACGAAGCGCTTTCGAACATGTATTCGCCTTTGGTGTAACCTATATCGCCGATAACATTACGCGCAATCTGCTGTACATCGACGTATCCGCTGGTTTTCACTTCGCCGCTCAATACTACCAGGCCGGTGGTTACCAGCGTTTCGCAGGCAACCTTCGATTCGGGGTCACGCCGCAGGAACTCGTCTACTAACGCATCGGAAATCTGGTCGGAAACTTTGTCGGGATGGCCTTCGGAAACAAATTCCGAAGTAAATAAATAAGGCATAAAACTTATATTAAATGAAATTCAAAACTATTCGGAAAACAACACCCGATCATGTTATCAATGTTGTGTAACCGGTCGCGCGCAAAATTAGTAAAAATTGTATGAAATCAAACCGATTCGTAAGTTTAAATGCGAAAAGGTTAAAGAGACCCTGTCAGTGGAGCTAACAATAAGCGCTCTACTAAAACTGCCTCCTTTAAAAAATGCTGTTCCCAAGAAGTCAAATACACCCGTAAAGATTGTCCAAAGGAACTCTCCCGTCCGGGTCGGTGTAGATCAACGGATTGTTGAAGCAATACGAATACCGGTTAAAACTCTGGCTAAAGCCCGGCGCCTGCACAAATGGATCGGGACTTAAAAACCGTCCCACCACAGGATCGTACATTCTCCCGTTCATGTTGATCAGCCCGAACTCGTCTAAGTGTTCATGGCCTGTAAATCCTCGGTCGAATACGATGTACGGGTTCTTGGTGATAAACGTTCGTTTGCCCCAGGCGTCAAAGGAGCATTTCTGTACCGTTCCGCCTGCCGCATCGGTGATGAGCGTCAGGCTGCCCAGGTGGTCGGGATGTACGTAGTACCGCCCTTCCCGCAGGAGGGTGGAAGCGCCCTTGACCTGTTTGACATGGATGCCGCCGCCCTCCATGTAATACAGATGCGTGGTCGTGTCGCTTTTAATGACCCGCTCATAATCACCCGCAAAAATAACCGTCTTGACAACATTGCCGTTCCTGCGCAGTTCGGTTTTCCACCGCTGCCCGTCGGGACCGTAGGTAATATCCAGTTGACGGAGTTTGCCGTCCACTGTTTCCGTAATCTGCGATACCCTGTTAAACGCATTGTACGTAATGGTCTGATCCCCCTCGGGGATCAACCCGTCGGTATTGTCTACCTCCTCAAGGGCATGTACTTTCGAAGCGTTGTAGCGATAAGCCCCTATACCGGTTTTGGAGGAGATATTGCCTTGATTCGAATATCCCATGGTCATGGCTAATGTTTCGGGAGAACCGTGCTTGACGTCAGTTAGCCGGTCAAGGTTGTCGTAATAGAACGTTTCTTTCTGGGGAATCATCCCCGTGCGCGAAGTCAGGTTGCCGGTGGTTTCATCGAACACAAAATCCATGTTGCGGACGGTGGTGGCGCCGAGGAGGATGTCGGGAGCCGACACCGTTTTCAGGTTGGAAAGCGTCCCCTGATAATTCAGGCTGCTCGTGGTGGTACCGCTGGCGCTCATGAGCGTCCATACCGGCCATGTGCCTGCCGAGACCTGAATCAGGTTGCCGTACGGGTCATATTCGTTGCTCTCCTGGAGACCGTCGGGAGAGGTGGTGGTCTCCAGTTGCCCGTTGCTGCCGTACGCACAGGAAAATTCCAGCAGGCCGGCCCCGTCTACGTTCCGTTTTTCGATCAGCGGACGACCGTATTTGTCGTAAGTCCAGGCGATCCGGTTGTTGCCGGTTTTCATCTGGGTCAAGCGGTACAGGCCGTACTCCGACGTGCCGTATGTATATTCGGGAAGAACGGGCATGGTAATCCCTGCATGCCCATGGCCGGCAAGTATATTGCCAAAAAGCAATATCAACGGTAATATGTGGATAAGTAATCTCAAATTATGTCAACTGACATCATATCATTTCCTTATATCTTTCATTTGTTATCTCCTTTTCACGGCTTCGCCACGGTCAGTCACATCCTGTCCATGGCTACCGGATAAAACCTGGCTTTTCTCCGGTTTTTTACAACCAACCGGATGGTTTATTTCAAGCGGCAACTTAGCGGAGCGATCCAGGCTGCCCGGATGATCGGAAAAAAGGAAATAGTAAAAAATCTTTGATTATTGCCAATACTTGACATATTCATCATAATAATTTTCAACAAATAAACTAAGGTTCATCAACTTATTGTCATCAAACAACACATAAATTTCTTCGCCTTTTACTAAAAAGTATAGGGATATTGAAATAGCCATAAAAACAAAATCAGGCTGTATATTATCTATGGTTATATGAACGGGTATAAAATATTTTTCAATATCACCGCCTCCACTCCCATCGTAATCATACGAACAAAAAATACCACATCCTTCCTCATAAGAAATTTCCACATTGGCTGTTGTATCATATAAATAGACGTGATTATCAGGAAATTTACGGCTGTTGTGATAACCAAACTCCAAATTGTCCATGATATTGCGATACGTAAATTCTTCACGCGTTAATTTTTTCTTCAATTTTAACGAATAAATAATCTGGATTTTTCCATTGGCTACTGATGGATATTTTTTCTTTACATATCTATAACATTTAGACTTGCGTATTTTCTTTTCCGCTTTTTCCAAATATGCAGGCTCGTTTGACAGTACCCTTTTATACTCGTCGGCGTTGTCAGATTGCGAAAACAGGTTACAGCATATCAGAGAACATAAACCCCAAAGAAAAATTTTACGAACCATATTGTTGCGATTAAAAGAAAATAGTAAAAAACCTTTGATTATTGCCAATAGATTTCCAGACGTATTGGCCTCGAGCGGGATCCATTACTTCTAAAAATAACCTTTGAATTACTCTGCCTGATATTTTTGTTACCGTTCTTTCCCAAACAGAGTTCGCAACCACCATGTGGCCGGGATTACCTCCTGTTCCGCCTAATGAAAGAACAACATTTCCCTGATTGGTCATTGCATCATAAATAGCATCAACACCTCCATACTGTGCTGTTGGATACACGCCTCTTCCAGAGTTTCTCTGAATATGCTGCATAACTCTTACATCTACTAAACCTTCTTTATTAGGGTCACCCCTTAATGCAGTTCTTACATCATTTTGGTCTAATTGATGATTGGTTACCGCTTCTGCGCTTGCGGGGCCGCAATTGTAATCTGCATTTTGGGGAACATACGGGATATTATGGTCGCGAAGCCTGTAATCATTTACTTTTGCGCCGTCCCAGAACCGTCTGTCATCTCTAACAGCGTTTATCCCACTTGTTATACCACCAATAGCCGCCCCGGACAGTCCGCCTATGAAACCGGTCTTTGTGCCGCTCCATAGAGCATTGCCAAAATTTTGCCCGCCTATTAGTCCATTCCCCAAACCACCGACAAATCCACTGCTAAATCCTGCTGCGCCTCCAATAGCCGCGCCTGATATAAAACTTGATGTTGCTGTTGTTGCGGCGCTTGTCCCCCAAAACCCGGCAGAAAAACCACCTGATACAGCTCCGGATACGGGCAACATGGAACTTACGCCTGCACCGACACCTGCGCCTAATGCCCCTGCTGCTGCACCAATGCCAAAATACCCCAATCCCTG
>JAISCQ010000026.1 GCA_031265445.1 Bacteroidales bacterium | reverse complement strand
GCGTCCAGCCGGACAAAGCGGAAGGAGGTTCGCGAAAAGATCCGGGACAGGGCGACCGTCGCCGCCGTAAGACCGATCGACAGATAAAACCAAAAGTATTTGCCGGAAACCACTCCGTTGCCCAGATCGTTGCCAACCGCCCACACGGTGGAGAACATCAACCAAAACGGAATCAGCTGGAAGAGTTGCAGGATGTGTTTTACAGGGAACACGGCACATTCATTGAATCGGTGTAAAAAAGCGTTTCCATTGCCATTTTCCGGGTTACATATCCGACGAACGCCATATCACAAACGCCTTTCCACAGCTTCGCCACGGTCAGTCACATCCTGCCCACGGCTGCCGAATAGAACCCGGCTTTTCCTCTGCCTCCGGTTTTTTACATCTTTTGAGCCACCTCAAAGACATCTTTTGAGCTACCTCAAAGACACCTTTTGAGCCACCTCAAAAGCACCTTTTGAGCACCCTCAAAGACACCTTTTGAGCAATGTCAAAGACTGTCTTTGAGGAGATACATTTTTCCCATATCGCCCCTGTCAGGGTCAAGACCGCTGACAGGGCTGCGAAATGCGGATTCTTTTAACCGCAGGCCAGTATATAATTAAATACGTACGTCCGGGGCTCTTTCAACGGGATGGTTCCGGATGTAAACTACGTGACGATGGGCCATGCCGCGCGGAGAAGACATAGAGATACGCGGAATTTTTGTTATATTCCTTTTTTGTGAAATAGGACATCATGGATTTTTACTCAGCCTGATATCTGCAAAATAATATACGAGCCTGCCGCTTAATCCTGTGACGCCATTAATCTCAATAGCGGCAAAATCGGCAGCGGAGGGAACATTTCCCGCGCCGGGCTGGATTAAAATCATTCTTTGCCATTGCGGGTCGCCGGCAGCGTTTGTAGCCATGATACGGGAATAGTCCGTCCAGGAAGAAAGTTGATCGGGTTTAATCGTTAATGCCGGTCCCAGGGCGCTCGTCCCGGTATTGGTACCATTAATATAATCCTGTTGTCCTCCATGGGTACTGTTTGTCTCATACCCATACATCGTGTTTCCGATCCTAACCTGAAAATTCAGATACCGGTTGACGGGTATGCTATTGATGCTTGCCTCCAGCACTTCCACGGGAGTAGCCGTAAAGACTTTAAACTTCAGATATTTGTATATATCCTTGTTAAACCGGTACTCCTTCGGCAGTTCAAAAGCCAACCCCCCTTCGTTACCTGTCAGCGTCAGCCTGTAGACGGTCTTTGTATTGATCAGATAACCGTTCACATTATAAATACCGTAATCCCTTGCCGGATAAGACAGATTTACTGCGTAACCGGCGCTATAAACTGTTGTATTCAACCATGAAGCATAGTCGATGGGCGCTTCGTCAGGAAACAGGCTGGGATGAGTTTCAGGAGTGATCAGTTCAACTACTCCGCTGTCCACATAAGGCGCCAGGACGTCGTCCAGATCCATTGAGCCGGGAATATAATATATCTTTTCCAGCGAACCGTCGGCAAGAAGATCGGCAAGAAGAATTTTACTCGGTAAACTGATCGGATCGCACAATTTGAGATAGGGTTGCCAGTAACCGCCGTTATTGGTAAAGACCGCGGGCGGAACGCCATACCGGTAAGTGAACGAAAGCGTTGGCATTCTGTTCTTCACTTCTATGATGGAACCGTTGGTGAAATCAAGCACCTTTAAATTGGGGAAATAATATAAATCCTGAAGTGAACGTGTATGGAAAGGATATGCCAGCTGTTCCACAGAGGCGACGGCACGGGTATTAAAAACGGTAATGCCGTTATCTTCCAAAACCTGCCTTTCTATGGGAACGAAAGTCGGGTTGCCTTCACTGTCAATAATTTTGATGCTTTGATGTATTTCGTCGCCGGTTTCATCTATCATCGTTATTTCCAGCTTTTCCAGACCTTCGTCAACCCTGTGCCTGATCGTAAAAGACACTCTGTTATTGTCACTGCCTATGCCTATGGGTACCGGCGCTTGTGCTGCGCCGTTTACATAAGGCGTATAAAAAAGCTCCTTCAGGCCGTTGACGGATACTACTTCGCCGCTGATGTAGAAAAACTTGTTCAGGACGCCAACCACCGAATAGCTGTTGCCTTCCATAAAAATGTCCAATGGGGCGCCGGTTACCCTGTGGACAGGAAAAACAGCTTCCCGTGAATTGTTATTCATGTCGACTATTCTCATACTGACGCCTTTCAGTTTTCGCCTGGCGGTAAAGGTGACGGACGGATACATTTCGGTAAGGTCACTGGAAGAAACCGGAATATCGGTAATCTCGTCGCTATCGCTCAAATCGGACAGTAATACGGATACCACCGACTTGATACCGGCCGGCGCATGTACATAAAAGTTAACCGTAAACTCACTGTTGATTTCAAGTTCATCCAGTTCGCTGACATTACCCAGAACCGCTACTCTTGGATTGGCAGTAACTGTTTCGTACTCTTCATCTACCGGATTTCCCGTCTTTTTATCATCACAGCCGGAAATCATCGCGACGGAACATAACAGTAAATAAATTGCCGCTACTGAAAAATATTTTATTATTGTTTTCATTTCTTTAAGTTTATTTTAAATATCACAAACCTTTGGTAAACTTCATATCGGCGAAATAATAAGTGACCGGCGACGGATTTGGAAACGGATTATTTGGCAAGCCGGACTGACGGGCTAAACAAAACATGAGTACCCGGAAATGGTAATGGCCGTTCTGAGGATTGGCATAGGTCGCATTGTGATTATCCCGCGTATCCATCGTCCTGTCTGCAAGATTGACTTCAATGACCACTTCAAACCAATTGCCATTCACATTGTCTTTCGGTATGACCGCAGCTCCGTTTTCCTGATCGGCATTAGTGAATCGATAATCATTGGTATTGTCGTTGCCATTAGCAACGAAAGGATTTTGAGGCTCGCAGGCAGTCCAATGCTGGTATCTTGTTAATAACCAAATTCTCCGACAATTTGCCCAACCGGAGTTAAAAGCTGCAGTTTTCATTGTATTCAATATCGTTTCATCGTCTACTTTTAAGAATACTTTGAATTTAAGATATTGATACAGCTCGAAATCATACCGGTATTCCCTGGGAAGCGTGAGATCGAAAGTCGGAGCGAAATTCGCAGTACCCTGAAAAGGACCGGGTGTTACAGTGAATACACTGTTCGGATCGTCCAGAGATTGTATGTCGGGAACTTGCGAATGATCATCGCCGAGCACCCTGACACTGCAAACATACTGGGCAAAATCCACATTTCCCGGATGTGCGAGCCGGGGGTCGACAGGCGCTTCGTCAGGAAACCAGTCGTCATCAACCAAATCCACGATACCTTTTTGAACATACGGTTCCAATGCCTCGTCAACATCAGGCCCCATCGAATACCTGCGATACTTTACCTTTTTTATGTCGCCTCTGTCCAATTTGTAAAGCAGTGCATATATTGCATCAACGGGTTTATTGAGCGTATACTTATACCATTGGAAATTTTCCACCTTCTGTATGTATGGCTGGTAATCGCCGCCACCGAATGTGTATGTGTTGCCGTTACCGGTCAAACTGTATGTCGGCATTACATTCTTCACCCCGTCGCGTCCTGTCAGGTCCAGTTCCTCCAGTTCACCGAAATAATACAGGTCGGAAAATGTTTTTGTGCACAACGGCATGGAGAATCGGGTAAGGTCTGCTATTGTCCTCAGCGTAGGATTGGCGACGCCGTTTGCCCGGAATACAGCCTCCTCGCTCACAAGTATGGTCTTGTCCGGCGAAGGCATATTCAGAGACAGCGGAGACGCCAGCTCAACCGTATCAATAATATACAGGCCGCTTGCCATTTTAGGGATCATTCTGTAAGTGAAATTGACTGTATTGACCGCATTGGGCGCAAGGTTATACAATTCAATAACCAAATCGTCATCCTTGGTTTTTGTATTTTCCACCAAATGATCGCTGTCATCCGTATAGTTATATTTCAATTCGACAAAATCGGCAAGTACTGAATTTAAGCCGTTGCTGTTAGGCCAGTCCACAATTGCAATATCCCTTAGCATGACGGCCCTGGGAGTGGTAACTACCAATTTTGCCTTGTCCAGTTCCGTATATGGAATCAGGCTACAAGTCTGTGGTATGGACATACTGCCATATTCGTCTATGGAATAAACCTTGATCTGGTAAACTCTCTGTTCGTTGAGTCCCGGAACGTTGACCCACGAATAGAGCGAATCCAGCACCACGGGTTCGTTGTCGTCAACCTGATATACCGTGTAAAGGGCTTTACTCAGGTTCATATTTTTTGCCGGCATGCGCCCTTCTTTCATCAGGTCAATTTCCACACGTTCCAAACCAACGCGGTAAATCAGGGTGTCGAACCTGCCCGGGTATACAATCTCCCCTTCATACTCTTTCAGGTCTTTGTACATATCCTTGCAGGATACACAGAACAGCGCCGCCCAAACAGTTAAATAAAAAAGCAAACTTTTCATATTCATATTTTTATGCATTAATGTATTCAATTAATTAGATGATAACCTTCATTATCCGGCTTCACAAAACTTCCGAAAAGCGTAATCTCCGACAGGTTAGCGCCTTCCTGGGGATTATCGGGTTGTTGGAAACTTCCCAATTTTTCATACCTGAACCAGCGTGCAGGACGTGTAAACTGGGGTTCTTCAGGATAAAACAGCGCCATATCACCGGCTCTGCCAATGGCGAGTTGCTCCAATTGCGGCATTGCAGTTGGCGGCACCCATACCATCCGGTTTGAACAGCGTTCCCAAACCGGCGGATTGACGTCTTCGTTCAATACCCACATGGCATAATGTCCTACATTCCAGGTGTTGGCCCTAAGCGGGCCGCCGAAATATATTCCAATGAGGTCGTTATTGTCAGTTTGAAACCGTTGGTGAGTCAGGCAACGGCTAAGTTGGTACCAGCCGCCAAGATAAATCAGTACGTTCCAGTTATTTCCCTGACCCCTGACCCCTGTCCGGCCTACATTTTCCGTTGCACCGGTACCGCCGGTGTGAATGAAATTAAGGATATTGCCCTCATCAATGATGTCGTCGATAAGATAGGCGTTCCGTCCTTCAATCAGATTCCCGTAAAGTTGCGGGATACCGCCTACCGAATCGTTGGGTTGCGGAAGCGCCATTTTTAACTTGTCCAGCCTTTCATCCTTGAGTAGAGTGATTTTCCCGTAGGAAAACAGTTTTGTACTGTTTTCGTAGACGTCGCCTATCCGGACAAATACTTCTACTTCACTATTGTCCAAATCATTAAGATCCTCGACATATACCCTGTCTTTTTCAAGTTTTGAAGAAAAAGCCTTGATGACTTCGCGCGAAACACCGTTTTGTTTGAATTTCATAGTGACAAACACGTTGATATCCCATTCCCATACATTTTCCCATTCCACAAAAAATGAATTGAAGGACCTCTTTAGCACCAAGGTGTTTGCTACCGTATTCAGCGCCGCTTCTAACGGCTTTACCGGGTATGTCCTTTCTTCGGAGCGTACCCCGGCGCGGTTGGTGGCATAGAGTTTCACATCATATCTGATGGTATCGGCAAAACCAATAACATCCAAAGAATCGCTAAAGAATGACGTTGAAAAGGAGAGTGTTTTCCCCCTTTCATTGATATATTCGGCTTTCACTTCAAGTACGTCCCTGTCGCGCGGAACAGTGTAATAAAACCTGACGCCTCCAGGCATCGGTTTCCATGTTACATCTGTTGGTCTGCTCGGAGGAGCGCCGCTGGCGGATATTTCATAACGCTCCTTTTCGGCGCACGAACCGAGATATCCGCAAAAAAATATTAACAATAAGAGTCTTGTTTTCATATCACTTTATTTATTGAATTATTCCCAGCTTGGGTTTTGTTTCAGGTTTCCGTTTGTATTCAACTCATTCAGGTCGACAGGCCACAAGTAGTCTCTTGTGGAGAACTGTCTGACCTGTTTCGGTTCCAGCATGAAAAATGATTCTACCGAGGTTCCCTTGGAATCCCATCCCAATATGGGATTGTTAAATTCATCTTCACATCTCAAATGCCGTAACATATCCCAGAAGCGGCTTCCCTCGAAAGCCAGTTCTATCCCTCTTTCCTGAAGGATAATGTCTCTCATCCCGTCTTTGTCGGTATGTTTGTTCGGGGTATTTTTGGCAATTGCCCAGGCGTTCTCAACTGTAGGAATGCCTGCCCTCACGCGCACTTCATTGATGGCTTCCAGTACTTCCTGTACCGGTCCCGAATATTCGTTCAGCGCTTCGGCTTTCATAAGATACAGATCGGCCAAACGTATGATGGGATACGGATACCTTACAATTCTCTGCCACCACTGGCATTGCGATTCGGGATGCACAAATTTTTTGATACCTATTCCCGAACTGTAATATTCATACGGGAAAGCGCCGCTGTAGCCTCCTACGCCGTCAGCATACATGTCGGTGGGAATCCTTAAGAAATATGTGCGCCAATATCCGCTTGTAACTGCCAGATTGGCATAAAAACGCGGCTCCCTGTTCAGATAGAACCCAATGGTAGGTTTACCGGGTTGCAGGATACCACGCCATTCACCAATGGTACTCTCATCAGGCGTTAAGGTAATGTCGAACATTGAAGGGGTGTCAAAATAAAGATCCTCATCAATCGGCAACCCTCTCTCAGTGTAATATCGCGCCGCCACATTGTAAGAAGCCGACAACCAATTGTGTGCAAATGCTGTTTGTGATTCGGCGTAAACCGAACCCATAAAATTGCCGGGGGGAATACGCATTTGGCACAGTTCCTGGAAATCGTTCATGCCGCCCTGGCCTCCGGTCCAGTTTGCATCTGAGTATCCCCATATCAATTCACTGTTCCACGGGTCGGTCACCACTTCCCTCAAACTGTAATGCGTTCTGATTCTTTCCTCATTCAGACCAAATTCTTCCTCATCATATAAACGGGGCGGCTTCTCATAGCGGTATAATTTTTTCCCGCGCGACAGGCAATACTTAATCGCAGCGTCCGCAGCGTCTGCCGCAGCTTTCCATTTGGCCATCCTGGTT
This sequence comes from Bacteroidales bacterium, assembly GCA_031265445.1. Taxonomy (GTDB): domain Bacteria; phylum Bacteroidota; class Bacteroidia; order Bacteroidales; family UBA4181; genus JAIRLS01. Next base: position 17,991 of record JAISCQ010000026.1, on the reverse strand, counting down.
TCCTCGCTATCGTCCATTGAGAAATAGGGTTGACCGTCGAAGTCCAGGAAATTGCTGTAATAAGCCTTGTTACCGCTGAAAAAAGGACTTGCCCGGTAAAGAAGCACACGGGCTTTGATCGCCATCGCCGCCGCCCTGTCGACAATCCCCCACTCGCTACGTTCTACCTCCTCTTTAAGATCAGGTATGGATTCGTCAATCATGCGGAGAATAAAATCGAAACATTCTTCCACTTTGGCGCGCCTCAGGAACAGATCATCCTTAACGGCATCCAGCGGTACAACCGTTTCTGTAACAATAACGGGGCCATATTGGCGCAACAGCAGGAAATGAAAATATCCTATCAGAAATTTCGCCTGCGCCCGCCACTCTTCGCGTTCTGCATCCCCAATATCGGGAATACCGTCAAGATACGAGAGAAAGATGTTGCAGGTACGTATTCCTTCATACATGCATTTGGATCCGCCGATGCCGGACCATAAACCCAGTTGTGTTTGCGAGTTCGACGGCGATTGAAATCCTCTCATAATCCTTGTACCGCGAAGCTGGTTGTTTCCGATCATGTCAGGTCTTCCAACAAATTCATCGCCCAGAAGCCATGTTGAATTGTGCGTTATATGGTCTTCGGGCAGATAAGCGTACATTTTTGCCAATCCTTGCAAGGCGCTTAACCTTGACCGGTATATATCGTCGAGCGACATCTCGGCGTCCGGCACTACATTCAGATAATCGCATGATGTGAATACAGTACAGACACACGCCATGTACAAAAACAATAAAAACAATATTCTTCTTCTGTTCATGTCCTTCATATTATTTATTCATTAAAAATTGAGATGTATTCCTATGTTGAAACGTTTATTAGGCGGATATTTTAATCCGTTCCTTCCCATTTCGGGATCCCATAATTTAAACGGGCTTAGCGCCAGCAGATTTTCGCCGCTGAAATATATGCGGCAGGTTTCCAAGCCTATTTTGTCGAGTCCGGGCAACCTGTAACCGATTTCGAGAGACTTTAGCCGCATGAACGAACCATCGCGCAACCACCAGGAAGACTGTTGCGTATTATTATTGATCGGTTCGACCGACAAACGTGGATAGAACGCATGTACGTCGCGGTTTGTTTCGCTCCAGTGGTCGCGCGCTACCATTTGCAAAGCGTTGCGTTTACCCCTTCCGGTAGTGGCAAAAGGTGCTATGCCTTGAGCCGTACCGCTTGCATCAGTACCTACGCCCGGATTAATGAAAAATGATACCAGCGCATTTCCCTGAAAGAATACCGAAAAGTCAAATCTTTTATATCCCATGCTAAATCCGAAACCATACTGCATTTGGGGTACGGTAGGGTATCCCATATACACCCTGTCATTTTCGTTGACAACGCCGTCTCCGTTGATATCCTTATATTTGATATCGCCTGCCATCACGGGTTGCCACTGTTCGGGCGAATTGGCGATCTCCAGTTCGTCAACAAAAAGCCTTTCGGCTACCAGTCCGGACTGCTGGTTATAGTTACGGCCTATTCGGGACAAATGCCGGTTGTCCTTGTACTCTTTTTCATCCAGCGCTACCAGTTCATTGTCCGTATAGGTGAAAGTACCGCGCCCTGTTATCCAGAAATCCTGCGAAAAGGAATGTTGGATGTCAATGGAACCGTCAAATCCCCGCGATTTGATTTCACCGGTATTTCCCTGAATGTTGCCGCCGGATGACTCAAATCCTGCCGATCTTGGAATATTTTCCCGGACAAGGTAAACATTTCTTCGGTTTTCCCGGAAAACGTCCGCCTGCAGCTTCACTATTTCATTCTTAAAAAAGCTTACCTCGGTACCCAGATTGTATTTGGTCGACAATTCCCAGGTAATGTCAGGGTTGGCGTAACGGGTAATAAGATAGCTCGTGTAGCCGGTTGACATTGTCTCGCCGAAATTATATGTCGGACCGCCTGAAATTTGCGACAGGAATCCGAAACGTTTATCCCTGTCGGTTATCGCATCATTTCCGCCCGTACCAATGGTGGCTTTCAATTTAAGCCCGCTGACAATATCTTTCACCGGGGCCCAGAATTTTTCGTTCGACGCCGACCATGCCAGGCCAAATGCGGGGAAAAAACCGAACTGTTTGGAACCGGTGAATTTTTCGGAACCGTTATATCCGAATGAAAAATCGGCAAAATAGCGGTTGTCGAAATTATAGGTAAACCTGCCTGAAATGCCGAGATTTCTTTCGGGCATCAATTCAAATCCCCTCACTGACATTGAGTTCGGGTAAAGAAGGTTTTCCTGCATAATGCCCACGATGGTTCCACCCAGATTGTGCCTGTTAAACGAATTGCTCCAGTTGAATATCGCTTCATAATAATACTGGGTGTCGGATTCTTTTGCAACAGACGGAGTACCCAGATATGGAAACCCGACATTGGGTTCAAGGGCATAAAGCTTATATTCCCCGGTAATCTGATTGTAATTTTCCAGACCGAAATAACGCGGAGCATACGATCTCCTGGTTGAGTTTTGCCCATGATTACTGATGGATGCTTTAAACTGAAAGTTAAGACCGGGAGTAATAAAATTCAGATCCTGCATTAATGTAGCCATAGCGATGACCGTATTCTCATAGCGGTTTTCAAATCCTCTTACCATTTCCGCGTATGGATTGAGCGCCACTGCATTATTGGAAAGCAGCGTGCTTCCGAAAAGAATATAATCCGCGCCCTGATGCTCTTCATCCGGTTCATATACAAAAGGAAAATCAACAGGAGAGGTATTCATGATATCATTCCATATTCCTGTTGCGGTCTTGTTAGGGCCGTTATAACGTTCGAAACGTCCGTTAATACGGGTATCGAGTTTGGTAGTGCTTGTCAGGTTAAACGTTACATTCGTCCTGATATTGACGCGATTAATAGAAATGTTGTTGTTGAAATTATTCAGTTTGTCCACTTTCAACAATCCGTTTTCTTTCTCGTATCCCACTGCAACAAAATAGCTGGCCACTTTACCGCCGCCCGAAACATTAACATTCGCCCTCGTGTTCATCGTAGTTTTGTTGAACAGTTCGTTATACCAGTTGATATTCGGATATAACATTGAATTTTCATTTCTTTGTGTTGACAAAATCTTCTGCTCGGAATAAGGCAGACCGTCTTCAGGAGTGCGTGCAATTGAAGCTTCATTGTACAGTCTCATATATTCTACTCCATCGAGGAATTTTGGCGTTTGTGTCGGCACGGCTATCTGTACATCCAAACGTGCGCTTACCCTGGCCGGCCCTTCGCGTCCTGATTTTGTAACTACCGAGATGATACCGTTTGCGCTTCGCGCGCCATACATAACGGTAGCGGAAGCGTCCTTCATCACGGAGAAACTTTCAATATCGTCGGGGTTTAACCTTGCCAGGTCATTGCTTGTCGCTTCAAAACCGTCAATCAGGATGAGCGGACTCACTCTGCCGGCATCCCCGAATGTAGTAACGCCGCGCACAAAAAACTCGGCGTTGTCAGCTCCCGGCTCGCCGGTGGTTTGATACGAAATCACGCCCGAAATCTTTCCCGCTAAAGCGGTTGTCAGATTTGACGAAGCTATTTTCAAATCGGATACCTTCACTGTCTCAATCGAAGCAACCAGGTTACTTTTCTTCTGTTTGCCAAATGCAGTAACCACTACTTCTTCAAATTGGGCCGTATCATCATACAGTTCCAATTCGATAACATTTCGCGTACCGGGTATTATTTCCACCTGTTTTTTCCCAACAAATGAGAAAACAAGCGTTTCCTGCGGACCAACGTCAATGGAAAATTCTCCGTTAACGTTGGTCGCCGTACCCCTTGTTGTGCCCTGTACAAAGACGGTAACACCGGGCAACAGACTTCCGTCGGTCGCATCTTTTACAACGCCGGTAACCCTTTTACCCGGACTTTGTCCGTATATGCCTACGCTTTGTCCTGAAAGGAGCAGCGTTAAAGCCAGCCAAATTATTCCGGCGATTCTTCCGTGAAACAATTGTATGAATATAAGTGCAAAACGCATGATAAATACTTTTAAATGCATTATTTTGTATTGTTTTGATGAAACAAATTCATTAAAATTGTCCCCAGTTGCCATCCGGCTGGTCGCCCCGTTCGTTTCTGCATCCGAACAGGGTGCTTGTCACCATTTTCCGCTGGTAGGCGAAGGCTTCCTTTCCGCCGATAAACACATGGACTATTTTCGGATCGTTGCCGAAATTCTGTCCGTAAAAAATCAGGTCTTTCCATAAAACATCTTTTTTTAGATTTCATGATACATAGGTTTAATAAATTAGAGATTACTTCATTAAATACTTAAATTTAACTTGATTGAACGTTTGATTTAGCGGTTTTGACCCTGTCGGCAGCTTTGCAGCCTGACAGGTCAGTGCGTCGCGCCGGCGTGGAAGTAGCGCCCGACCTGACAGGGTCGTTAGACCTGTCAGGGTCAACTACTACCGAATGATGACTGTTTTTGAGCAAACACGAAACAATATTATGGACGGATTGCCGGTCGATCCTTCGGTGATCCTTCGGTATGTCTTCGGTGATCCTTCGGTGTGGTTCGCTTCAGCCGAACGTTAAATGAGTTCTTCCGATTCTTCTACAACATTACCGGGTAAATCGGATACCGAAACAACGATTTTGCCGTAATTAAACCGGTCGTTATTCTGTTCGGCGGCGTAAGTCCAGACGTAGCCCGAAATGTCGGGCGTTGCCTGACCTTCCTCTATCAACGTCCCGTCAGCGGCCATAATACGGACATGCACGTATTTCACCATCGTGTCGTCTTCAACTTCAATCCTGATCGTGTCGCCAATCTGTCCGGAATAGTCCGACAGATCAATGCGTTGAATCTCCGGAACATGAAGAAAATCGGCTACCGCGACAATAAATGGCGTTTTGCCTTTCTTTGCGGCCATTTCATCGTAAACTGTTTTGGTTTCGGGGGATTCGACCGCGGACTTTGCATAAATCACCGCCTGACGGAATCGCCGACGCTGCTTTGCCTGTTTTTCCGATACCGTTTTCGGCGGCTCCGGAACTTTCGATACGACGGTTTTACCGCCCACTTGACGAAATACCAGCAAATCGCCAATCTTCCCGCTCAATCCGTGGGTTACTACATTTCCTTTCTGTTTTGCCATGATGTTAAATTCTTAGAAGTGAATACAATATGATACGTATAAAAATAAAAAGCCGCTATATCGCATGATACGATATAGCGGCGGTATAATAGTTTTGAACAATATTTGCTAAGCCTCGCGCGCGTGCGCGTTATGTTATATGTAATGTAACTCTCTCTCTCTCTCTCTCTCTCTCTCTCTCTCTCTCTCTCTCTCTCTCTGCAAAAGCCGTGCCACTCGGTGATTTACCGAACATTACACCGGACATTGCCTGTAACAAATTTTCGAGAGATTTCGACATGTTTAGAGATGCTTTTTGAACTAAAAATCGACGGCAAATATAAATGCTTTTTGAACAAAAACAAAAAATATTTGTCGGGAGTGCATTTTTTGCGGTTTCGGCCACAGCCATACGCTACCGGCGCATCCCGCAACCTGTCGAGTTCCGGGGATTTTGATTTTTATCGCATGCGCTTGGAAAACCTGAGTTTTTCATGTAATTTTGTCAGATCAAATTCAAAACTTTAGAGGTATAGCTGTCGAAACAGGCGGCAAAGTAACATGCAAATCAGCAGTCAACCACTGGCAGACAGGATGAGGCCAACCAGCCTCGACGACTACACCGGGCAAAAGCACCTGGTGGGTGAACATGCTGTGCTGCGCCGGATGATCGAATCGGGCAACATATCGTCGTTTATCCTTTGGGGCTCGCCGGGAGTCGGAAAGACCACGCTTGCGCAAATCATTGCCGGCAGTCTAAAACGTCCGTTCTATAGTTTAAGCGCCGTGAATTCGGGCGTGAAGGATGTACGCGAAACTATCGAAACCGCCAGGAAGCAGAAGTTTTTCAGCGCTCCGTGTCCCATCCTGTTCATCGACGAAATCCACCGGTTCAGCAAATCGCAGCAGGACTCGCTATTGGCTGCAGTGGAGCAGGGTATCGTGGTGTTGATCGGCGCTACTACCGAAAACCCATCGTTCGAGGTTATTTCGCCACTTCTTTCGCGATGCCAGGTATATACCCTCAAGTCGCTCGATAAGGCCGACTTGCTGGAAATCATCGACCACGCGTTGAAAAAGGACAGTTTGCTGAAAACCCTAACGGTGCGGATAGAAGAAACCGATGCTTTGCTGCGTGTGTCGGGAGGTGATGCCCGCAAGTTGCTGAATGCGCTCGAACTGGTAATCGTGGCCGAGCTTGATGCCGATGGCAAAGCCGCTTCGGAAATTGTGATTACCGATACGAAGGTGTTGGAGCGCGTACAGCAGAACATAGCCCTGTATGACAAGAACGGCGAGATGCACTATGACATCATTTCGGCATTCATCAAGTCAGTACGCGGCAGCGACCCCAATGCAGCCGTGTATTATCTTGCACGGATGATTGAAGGCGGCGAAGATCCTTTGTTCATTGCACGGCGATTGATTATCCTGGCTTCGGAAGATATCGGGTTGGCCAACCCCAATGCTTTCCTGATGGCGCAAAGCTGTTTCAATGCCGTGCATTCGATTGGCATGCCCGAGGGGCGTATCGTATTGTCGCAGACTGCCATTTATCTGGCCACTTCGCCCAAAAGCAACTCGTCTTACGAAGCCATCGATCATGCCATTGCGCTGGTCCGGCAAACGGGTAACCTGCCTGTACCGCTGCATATTCGCAATGCGCCCACTAAACTGATGAAAGAACTGGGTTATCACAAAGGATATCAATATGCCCACAGTTTTACAGGAAATTTTGTCGACCAGGAGTTTTTGCCGCCCGAAATAAGCGGCTCAACATTTTACAAACCGGGATCCAACGCTCGCGAAAAAGAGATCAGGGAGCGGCTGGACAAACTGTGGAACGGAAAATATAAATAAAGATTCCAGCTCATGTTGAAAGGTTTCGATTTTTTTCCTGACAAAATGATGTATCAGCTCATTGCTGACAGGGTTGGAACGGCAACTCAGTAAATAAAGTTGTATTTCACGCAGGCGCATAAGCCAGTGTCGCCACGCTGACCTTGCTTCCGGGAGCTGACAACACTGCATGAATGCACGCTTCGAGAGTTGCCCCGGTAGTGACCACATCGTCAATGAGCAGAATATGCCGCCCTGCAAAAGTATCGGGATTGTTCAGACCGAAGCTGGAACTGACGTTTTCCCAACGGTTGAGACGTTTCTTCTGGATGGTTTGAGAGGTGGTGAAAAAAAGGCGTATCAATGTCTGTACATCTACCGGTTTATCCAAAGCTTTGGCCACGCCTTTTGCAATCCATTCGCTCTGGTTATAGCCCCGCACCCGGAACTTCTTCGGATGAAGCGGAACAGGCGCGATGAGATCGACTTCGCTGAAACTGCTGCCACATAACGATTTCCCCATTTCGTGACCAAGCATTGCACCCATCTCCTTTTGTCCTCGATATTTCACTTGGTGTACCAGTTTTTGTACCCTGTTTCCTTTCCGGAAGAAATAACCGGCAGTAGCGTATTCTATCGAAGCGCGTCCCCAGAAAGCCTGCGCTATGGGATTGTCAATATCCTTATGGAAATTGGTAGCCGGCAGCTCGTGCATGCAATGACTGCAAACATATTTCTCGCCGCGAGTCAAACCTGTGGAACAGCAGGCGCATACATTCGGCCAGAACAGTCCGAAAAAACCTTCAAACATATCCAAAGCAAAAGACATTATTGTAAACCTTCGTGCAAAATTAAACTATTTCCTGCAAAGGCGCAAAAAACACAAAGACAAATTTGACGTATGAATTTTTCATTGGCAATATTTCCTTTTGTGATGGCAAAGAAAGGTTTCTCAGATTACGTAAATGCCCTGACAGGATCGCAGACCTGTCAGGGCATTTCGCAATTATTTCACCACTGTCGGGATCAAGACCGCTGACAGGGTCGGAAGTGACTGTTCAATCAGGATTCCTTCGAAATCGGTTGTGCAAAAGTCCTCACATCCTTGTCTGTGATCTTCTTATCACAAAGGATGATGAGCCGTTCCACCACGTTGCGGAACTCGCGGATATTCCCGGTCCAGTTAACCTTTTGCAATTCGGCGATCGCTCCCTTGGTAAGCTCTTTCATCGGCATGCCGTATTCGGTACAGATCTGATTGATGAAATGCTCCGCCAGCAACGGAATATCCTCCAAGCGTTCGTTAAGGGTCGGTACGCGCACCAGGATCACGCTCAAGCGGTGATACAAGTCCTCGCGGAACAGGTTGTTCTCAATTGCTTTCTTGAGATCCTTGTTGGTTGCCGCCACAATACGCACATCCACCCTGATTTCCTTGTCGCTCCCTACACGTGAAATCTTATTTTCCTGCAAGGCGCGCAATACTTTGGCTTGCGCCGAAAGGCTCATATCGCCGATTTCGTCGAGAAAGATCGTGCCTTTGTTGGCTGCCTCGAATTTCCCTTTACGATCCTTGTATGCCGAAGTAAACGAGCCTTTTTCGTGCCCGAACAATTCGCTTTCAATCAGTTCGGATGGAATGGCCGCACAGTTTACTTCCACGAACGGGCCATTAGCCCGGGAACTTTTCTCATGCAGCCAGCGCGCCACCAGTTCTTTGCCGGTTCCATTGCTTCCGGTAATCAATACACGGGCGTCGGTAGGCGCTACGCGTTCGATCATCTCGATCACATGAAGGATCGCAGGCGATTGCCCTATGATCTCGTATGTTTTGTTTACCCGACGTTTGAGTACCTGTGTTTCGGTAACCAGTTCCTTACGTTCGAGGGCATTACGGATCGTGATCAGCAGCCGGTTCAGATCCAGCGGCTTCTCAATAAAATCGAAAGCGCCTTTCTTAATCGCTTCCACAGCCGTGTCGATGTTGCCGTGGCCCGAAATCATTACGATCGGTACATTACCGGACGTATCAATGAATTTTTCAAGCACCTCGATACCGTCCATCTTCGGCATCTTGATGTCGCAAAGCACCAGTTCGTACTTTCCTTTTGCAAACATCTCGATGCCTTCGGAACCGTCCACCGCCGTGTCGATCTCGTGGTTTTCGTATTCCAACACTTCCTTCAGCGTGTTACGGATACTGCGTTCATCGTCGATAACCAATATTTTTGCCATATACGATACAGTGACAAGCGACGAGTAATAAGTGACATTTTCGCCGCTTATTACCCGTCACAAATTCTTAATTCTTAATTATTTACAGATCTCTGATCCAGATATTCCGGAAACTCACCGGATCGCCATGATCCTGTAATACCAGCGGCAGGCGACCATGCGGACTATATGCCGGTAAACCGATATATTCCGTATTGCCTTTAATAACAGTGTTGTTTTGAATCACAATACCGTTGTGAATCACCGTAATGCACGCAGGTGAGATTACTTCGCCCTTGCCGCAGAACTCCGGTGCAGTATATATAACATCGTATACCTGCCATTCGCCCGGTTTACGGCAGGCATTCACCATCGGGGATGCTTGCTTGTAGATGCTGCCCGCACCGCCATTCGTGTAGGTAGGATTGTTATAACCGTCGAGCACCTGCAGTTCGTAGCGACTTTGCAGGAAGATACCGCTGTTTCCGCGTCCCTGTCCGGTTTTCTTGGGATCTACTTCGGCAGGCGAACGCCATTCGATATGCAACTGGCAACTGCCGAATACGCGCTTTGTTTGAATAGCGCCGCCGCCACGCGCCACAGTGAAGAACCCATTCTCGACCTTCCACTTGGCGTCGCTGCCATCGGCGCTTTGCCATGCCGACAGGTCCTTACCGTCGAACAGCACAATGGCGTCGGATGGCGGTTTGGTACCTTCGCCGGGAGTAACAACCGCCGGTTGATGGTTCCAATATTCGGTATGTTCGGGTTTCCACTTGAGTTCCTGGGCTGCTATTTTTCCTGCAAAGCACAAGACAATCAGTAATATACTATACTTTTTCATGGTTGATGTTTTTAAGGTTATTTAAATAAGTTTTGAACGATAAAAGTATATATTTTTCGTATGATTTCATAAAAAAATATAATAATGAACGATTGAATAAAATAATACAGTATCTTTGGAAGCATTAAATTCAACCATTCAATAAACCAGTATCAATGAATACCAATAGACGCGATTTTATTAGAACAACCGCTGTTGCCGCGGGAATGATGAGTGTCGGGACGATAGCCAGTGCCTGTGCCTCCCCGTCCGCAGCGCCCAAAGTAGCGCTCAATCTGTCCTTTCAGGAAAACACGCCTCCGGGCAGCAATCTGAACGAGAAGTTCGATTATATGGAAAAAATGGGCATTGTCGGTTTCGAACCCGGTGGAGGCGGTTTAGCCGGACGTGTTAACGAAATACAGCAGGCGCTGCGCGGCCGCAAAATAAAGGTAAGCGCTATTTGTGCCGGTTTTTCGGGTTGGCTGATTGCCGAAGACGAAGCCAAACGCAAGGAATGTATGGAAACATCAAAGGAAATAATGGCTGCCGGCGGCGAACTGGGTTCTACAGGGATGATTCTGGTGCCGGGCTTCAACGGACAACAACCGTCGCTGCAAATGCCTCAAGCGCGCGAATTGTTGATAGAACAGCTCAAAGAACTTGGTGATTTTGCCGTAAAACATAATACCACCCTCATCCTCGAGCCGCTCAACCGTCGCGAGGCATGGTTTCTGCGCTTGGTGGCCGATGCTGCTGCTATAGCCCGCGATACCGAAAGTCCCGGAATCACCTGCTTAGGCGACTTCTGGCACATGACCTGGGAAGAAACAAGCGATTACGGCGCATTCATGTCTGGCGGCAAATACCTGCGGCACGTACATATGGCAAGCCGCGAACGCCGGAAAATGCCCGGGGAAGATGGCGCTTCCGACAGTTATATCGACGGGTTCCGTGCACTGAAAGAGTTGAACTATCAATATTATGTCAGCTTCGAATGCGGAACCGCAGGAAAACGTGAAGAAACCCTGCCGGCAGCCGTTAAGTTGCTGCGTGAACAATGGGAAAAAGCATAAAAACTATTTTCGATTTTTTAATGGATTGATTCATTCACTTTTAACGCAAATTTGAGTTATTCGAAATTTTCAAACAATTCAAATAATTCATTACATGCTGATTATCAAAAAAACCAAATAATTTCAAATAATTTCAAAACCAAAAATTGATCAGTAAAATGAGAAGGAAACTTAGAATGGGAATGGTTGGAGGCGGAAGCGATGCCTTCATCGGCGCCATCCACAGGCTGGCAGCTTTTATGGACAATCAGTGCGAATTGGTATGCGGATGTTTCAGTGTAGATCCCGAAATCTCGCTGTCATCAGGACGCTCGTATTTCCTGCCTGACAACCGGATTTACAAGACCTACCGGGAAATGTTCGAGAACGAGGTGAAATTGCCTGCCGACCGGCGGATGGATTTTGTAACCATCGTGACGCCCAATTTCTGGCATTTCGAGCCGGCAATGATGGCGCTCGAGCGCGGATTCCATGTCGTGGTGGACAAGCCGATGACATTCAGCCTCGAGCAAGCCCGGCAACTGAAAGCCAAAGTTGAAGAAACCGGCCTGGTACTGGCGCTTACCCATACATACAGCGGCTACCCGGCCGTGAAGGACGCTAAGGCGCGCATCGCCCGTGGTGACATCGGGCAAATCCGTAAGGTATATGTAGAATATCCGCAGGGTTGGCTTTCGAAACGCATTGAACTCGACGGCGGTAACAATGCCGGTTGGCGTACCGATCCCAAACGTTCGGGCAAGGCCGGCGCAATGGGCGACATCGGAACACATGCATGGCACCTGGCCGAATACGTCACCGGACTGAAAGTGACTGAACTCTGCGCCGAGCTGAAAGCCTTTGCCCCGGGACGTCCCATCGATGATGACGGTGCGGCATTGCTTCGTTACGAAAACGGCGCTACAGGCGTACTCATGGCCTCGCAGGTAGCAGCAGGCGAAGCCAATGCATTGAAAATACGCGTATATGGCGAAAAAGGCGGCATCGAATGGCGGCAGATGGAACCAAATATCCTGTGGCTGAAATGGAGCGACCGTCCTACCGAAATGATCGATGTGGGCAACAACGCAAAGATGACGCCGGACGCACTGTACAACACGCGCACTCCGGCCGGGCATCCCGAAGGATACCTGGAAGCTTTCGCCAATATCTACCGCAACTTTGCCAATACCGTACAGGCAAAAATCGCCGGCGAACAGCCCGACCCGAGATGGGCCGATTTCCCGAACGTGAACGACGGCGTACGCGGCATGCAATTCATCGAAACAGTGGTAACTGCCGGATATGATGACAACCGCAAATGGGTAAAATGGATCGAATAAAGTAATGATAAGGGGTAATGGTAATACTTTCGGAATGATAGGGTATTACGGATTACCCCTTCAATTAGTTGAAGCAACCAAATAATAGAAAACTTAGCGAAGCGCTTTCATGAAGCGTTAGCAAATAATGAACAATTAAAAATTATCAATTGAATATGGCAAGACCGGTTACATTATTTACAGGACAATGGGCAGACCTTGATTTCGAAGTGGTTTGCCGGAAAGCAAAAACAATGGGCTACGACGGCCTGGAATTAGCGTGTTGGGGCAACCACTTCGAGGTGGACAAAGCCGACGAAACTTACTGCAAATCGCGACGCGATACAATGGCCAAGTACGGATTGCAGCTGTTTTCGGTATCCAGTCACTTATTGAGTCAATGCGTGTGCGACCCGATAGACGAGCGTCATCAATCCATAGCTCCCCCGCATGTATGGGGCGACGGTGACCCCGAAGGCGTGCGCAGGCGTGCAGCGCAGGAAATGATTAAAAATGCGCAGGCGGCACACCGTCTGGGCGTAAAGGTAGTGAACGGTTTCACCGGAAGTTCCATCTGGAATCTGGCGTACTCGTTCCCTGCCGTTCCCGATTCGATGATCGACCGTGGCTACGAGGACTTTGCACGCCGTTGGACGCCAATCCTCGACGAGTTCCAGAAACTCGGCATGCGCTATGCTTTGGAAGTGCATCCTACCGAAATAGCTTTTGATATCGCTTCGGCGGAACGCGCCCTGAAAGCGGTGAATTACCATCCCGCCTTCGGATTCAATTACGATCCCAGCCACTTCGGTTACCAGGGCGTAGATTATGTAGCGTTTATTTATAAGTTTGCCGACCGCATCTTCCACGTGCACATGAAGGACGTGGGATGGAGCGCTCACCCGACGCAAGCAGGCGTCTTCGGCGGACATCTTCCCTTCGGCGACCATCGCCGTTACTGGGACTTCCGCAGTATCGGCCGGGGAAATATCAATTTCGAAGAAATTATCCGCGCGCTCAACCGTATCAGTTATAACGGTCCGCTTTCCGTGGAATGGGAAGACAGCGGCATGGACCGCGAGCACGGCGCAACCGAATCGTGCGAATATGTAAAGAGGGTAGATTTTAAACCTTCGGATATAGCCTTCGACTCGGCTTTCGATAAGGCAAACCGGTAAACGGTTTCGAGCTTCGCACCCTGTCGGCGGTTGAAGACCCTGACAGGTGGTGTTTCATGAAAAAGTCGGCAAGTTAAGTTCGGAAGACCTCGCAAGCGTTAAAAACTTACGGGGTTTTCTGTTCTACTACCTTCATTTCGCACACTGCCACTTCCCTCCCTTCGCATTCTACCTTACCGTGCAATATCAATATATCGCCTACGATGTGCCGTACAGTGACGGTAGTTACCAATTGATCGCCAACGGAAGGTAAGGAATGAAGCGTAAAATTCTTTATCGAGCCAATATAACCGATTGATGGCGGGGTATTGTTGATATGCTGTTCATACCCCGCTTTCAATGCAGCCGATTGTGCTATGTGTTCGAGGATGCCCGGTTCACGGAGGAGGCCGTTTTCACAAAACATATGATCGCTACGGACGGTCAACCCTGTAGTGACTTGATCGGGACGGTGCTCGTAAAGCGTATCAACCATCACAATGGGAGCCTTTTGCGGTATCAATGCGGCCACGTCGCCTTCAACAAGAATTTTTATGCGCGACATCAATGATCAGTATTCAATTGATTCAATTTTCCCAGAAATCATAATAATTAAACCATTGTTCCGGATAGTGATGCAGGATTTCTTCCAGCGCCTGTACATACTGTGTAGCCAGCGAACCGGACAGGTCTTTTTTCGAAAGCGCCGGATCGATTTGTGCAAGGTGAAAGCAGAAACGATAGCGCCGCCCATGTTCGCGCATGGCGAAGAAGAACACTACGGGCGTATGGCTGCGGGCTGCCGTCTGGAACGGTCCGTCCGGAAACCGAGCCGGAGCGCCGAGCAGCGATCGTGTCAACGTTGGCGCGCCCGGCAGATAACGATCACTTTGGAAACAGACATATTCATTGTTGACCAGGGCCGTGCCGATTTCGAATACATGGCTCATGTCGTCGTGTAAAGCAATCACCCTGTAATGTTTATTACCTGTGGTGGCATCGAGCAGCCGCTTGATACGGCGATGTTCGGCATCGAGCATTACGATATGAAGACGGGGACCGTAGCTGCCGAAAAACTCGCCGGCAATATCCCAGTTGCCCACATGAGCGCTCATCAGAATGCAGCCGGTGGAACCGTCCAGTAGGCGCAACAAACCGGTATACCCGTCGTCGAACCGGTAGGTAAACCCTTTAGCGAGCTTGGCCGGGATGGCTATCTTGTCGATCAGAATTTGTGCAAAACGGTAAAAGTTACGATATGTCATGATTCCGGCCTTCCATTTGCCAAAATGATGCCTTCGACGGAAATAGCCATATATGGCCCGGGATGATCGAGGAACAAAAATGATATAGTAGACAACAATAAAAGCGGCAAAGCCGTATGCCGCCGAAACACCGAAAAGCTTAACGATGCGAATGAAAAAACGATACCCCCAAAGGCTTCCTTTTGTTGTACCGCCCCACGACGGGTCACTCCTGGTCAATATGTTTGAAAATATACTGGTAAAAGTCTCCGAAAGTCTGTATATCCGCAAATTCGGAACCTTTGACTTTCAACCCGAAATGTTGTTCCAGCAAAACAACTAAATCGACATAATCCAGGCTATCCAGCTCGAGCGTCTCTTTCATCGAAGCATCGGGGGTGATGCTTGCCGGGTCGACTTCGAAATCTTCAGCCAATACGGTATTGATCTTATCTATAATCTCTTCATGCGTCATGATTATCACCTCATCTATTTTTTTGAGGGCGCAAAGTTGCGAAAAAAATCTGAGATTTCAATCGATTCAATTTTCAAACTGCGATGAAAATGAGGTGACATATCGCTTCACTTTATCGCTATATAAATCGCTGATAGTGATCATCAAGCCTGTTTCCTCCACGCCTCCGAAATACGGATTAATGGCCGTGCCAAAGGTTTTCATGGACGGCGACAGGTTCATGTATGAATTGATCAGCGGCGGGATGTTTTCGCCGTAACTTCTCACTTTATGGAAAAGTATTTTGTAGTCTTCCTCGTAATTTTTCCCCACAAAAAGCCTTGACATCGCGTCCATGTCAATATCGGGATTCAATACCAGGTGGTCGTGCGGGTAGATGAGACGTTCCCCGTCGCCAAAATGCTTGTCGAGAAAATAGAGGATCATGTTACGGGCCTCGGTATTGTACAAGGTATACATGGTGACTTTTCCCAGGAAATACTTCTTTTCAGGATTTTTCACGACCAGCGCTCCCAGCCCGTCCCAAAGGTTATCCAGCGAATAGATACCCTTGCCGAACCGGTTGGTCGACTGGAAAGCCGGTTGTACAAACGACCGTCCCAGTTCAATGGTATACGGCAGATATTCCCGGATGAACTTGAGCGAAAAGGAGAACAGTTCGGCGGTTGCAAGGTTGATTTCCCCGGCTTCGTTCACATACGATTCGTCGCACACATGAAAGCGGTAACCGCCCAATATTTCTTTACTTTCGGTATCCCACACGATCAATTGCCTGTAGGGATTTTCGGCGGTATCGTAATGGTCGATATCTATTTCTTCGCCCGTGCCTCCGCCGGCATAACGGAAGGACAGCTCGCGCAGACGGCCTATTTCGTGCATCACGTTTGGCGAATCGTGGGCCGTAATCACATACAGGTCGTTATTGGAACGGTTGGTTTTCCTGATGAATTTATCAGGAGTCAACTCCTTGATGATTAATTGCCTGTCAACTGGGGCTATGATATCTTTCATCTTACTTATGGTCTTTTTCGAGGCGGCAAAAATAAATAGAAAACGTTTTAGTTTAAAAAATCATCAACAAATATTAAGAATTGTTAAGAACTTCTGCGCGCAACGTCCTGTTTTTCCTGCTGCTGCCATGGTGATTCGAATTTACTGTATCTTTGGTTTGTTTGAGCGTACAAATGTAGATACAATCTCTTTTGAAGCGACATGCACGGACACGCATGTTTTCATGATGACGCATGTAATTTTCAATGATTATTCATAGAAAAAGCAATCATGAAGAAGTTAATCCGGACGGACGTGATGAAAACGTTCTCCGGTTTTTACCTGTTCTTCCTCTTTCTCCTGTAATACCTGATTCCCACGAACAATCCCGCAATGAACAGCCACAATGCCCAGAAGTTTGCTATAAAAATCACAAATTCAATAAATCCCTGCCAGCCTGTTTTGAGTGCATCCGCAAAGCGGAAGCCGAAACCGGGACGGTATTTCTCCTCGCCGGCTTTCATGACGCGCTTGCCGGTATGTTCCTGCCGCAACAGGATCGTGACGGTACTGAATTCGATCCTGTCTTTCAGCTCGAGGTTCGACAACAAAGCATGGTCGGCCTGCTCCTGACGGACTGCCAACCGGTCTTCCGCATCGACGATCCGGTTCAGTTTCTCGCCTTTCCCGTCTATGGCGCTCTCAAGTCTTTTCTCCCCGCGTGCAGCACGGCGTCGGGTCAGGTCGTTGCGGAGAAGGCTCAGGCGCACATCGGTGGCGTTCACCTTGCGGCAGTCCATGAATTGGGCCCATGCAGCAATCTCTTTCAGCGCAGTCTCGAGCTTGCGGAAAGGAACACGCAGTTTCATGGTATTATTCATGGTATAGAACGTCGTTTCAAGGGTTGAATCGCGGCTCACGCGGACAGATGCGGTATGACGGATGATGCTTCTCAACTCGGTTTCTTCTACAAAACCGCCATGCCGGACAATAATATCCTCAATGGCATAGGTAGCCCTGATCGCATCTTTCGTCTTAAAATGCAGCTCGGCTGTACGGATGAAGCGACGTGCCGTGTCGGCCGCATTTTCCCTTGCTGCCGACGATGATACGAAATCCGCGGCGGTGTATTCGGGGGAAGTTGCGGCAGGTATGGCTTCCTCCTGATCCATCGTGGCATCCGTCCCCATCATCGAAAAAGTTTCCTGATGGTTCCGGGCGCACGAACATGCAAGAAAAGCAATGGTCGGGGCCAATAAAAAGACAAATAGATGATATTTCACAGGTTTTATGATTTTGAAATACAAAGATAACGTATATTTATTGCATCAACCGAATTTCATTTGAACTTTATGCAAAAGAAATCATCGAAAGCAACAGTATCTCATCTTATTACAACCATATTTTTCGTAAAAACAAGTTCATTAGAAGTGCCTTTCAGGAAAACAGCAGATCGGGGGAAAAAAATTGGCGTCGGAATGTTCCGAAAGAGGCTTGCAGGGCTGCAAAACGGTTTCGGGAAACTCCGAAAGAGATTTACACTCCTGCAAAACGGTTTCGGGAAACTCCGAAAGGGGTTTGCACCTCTGCAAAACGGTTTCGGGAAACTCCGAAAGAGATTTGCACCCCTGCAAAACGGTTTCGGGAAATCCCGAAAGGGGTTTACACCCCTGCAAGACGGTTTCTGAGAATTCATTATTCTGTATAAAATTTGTCGGATTGCCATTTGGCGGGATTAT
>JAISCQ010000025.1 GCA_031265445.1 Bacteroidales bacterium | reverse complement strand
CGTTGTCGGGGAAAGTGTTCCCGGTGATTACAGCAGGCCGGAAAGAACATTATAATTCCATGACAGCCAGCGGAGGCGGCATGGGAATGCTTTTTAAGAAACCCGCCACCTGGTGTGTTTTTCAATCAACCCGCTACACGCTTGAATTGATTGAAAAAGAGCAAACCTATACGCTTTCCTACTTCACGGATGAATATCGGAAACAAATGATGTTTTTGGGAAGTAAATCAGGACGGGACAGCAAGAAAATGAAGGAAGTCGAATTGACAGGCGTTCAAACTCCTTCCGGAGATATGTCTTTCAAAGAAGCCAGACTCATTATTGAATGTAAATTAATGCAAATTACAACCCCCAATCCCAACGATTTTCGTACCCAAGAAGCTATAAACTATTTAAACGAGGCTTATAAAGACCCAAACGAAATTCGCAAGTATGTATTTGGAGAAATCACCTGTGTTTGGATAAAAAAACAAGAGTAAACCGGAATTGGATGTATAAAAGGTAACCATTTTTTTATTAATTAAAATTTAGAAATCATGAAGCTATTGCGCTGAAACTTTAGTGCGCCGAGCGGGGGAAAAGTCCTTAATAGTAGCTATAACACACCGAAAAAACATATCAAAATACCAACAAATTGGGATTGACAGCGACGTTTACTACTTGTACCTTTGCAACTTCATGATTAAAAAACATTATCAATATGAATATACAAATTAAAACTGCCTTTTACTGGCTTTTGTTGGGAGTATGTTTCCTGACGCACACACTGTTTCACATGTACGGACTTTTCTACGGAGCCGACATTCGCCTGCCCGACGCAACAACGGGCGAAGTTCCGATCGGCGTACAGGCGTTCAACACGGTGATCTTCACCGTTACCTTCCTGATGGCATTGCTGTCGATACACCTTTCGGGAAAAGGTTTCCGGTGGTTTTCGCTCGTTTGGAGCACCCTGTTTTTGCTGCTCAACCTTTTTCACTGGGCAGCAACGGTCTTTGTTGAAGCGTTTGACCTCTCGCAGGCTTGCCTGCTGAGTTTTGTGCCGGTGGTGAATGTGTTGCTGACGGTTACGCTGTGGAAAAGTTTGAAAAAGAAAAATGCGGCATAGGCACTGTCTCATTGCGCTTTTCACCGTGATGGCGATGGCGTCGGGCGTCAGCCTGCATGCACAGTCGGAAACACCGGTCGACACGGTTGTCCGCAAGGTGGATCTGGAAGAAGTAATGATTTCGGCTCCATCGCTGTCGCGTACCGTCGCGCAGCAGGCAATCAGGGCAACCGTGGTGGACATAAAGGACGCACGGGCGCAGCCAGCTACGCTTACCGATGTGATGAACCGCTCGGCAGGCGTCCGCATCCGGCAGACAGGAGGGCTGGGCGCGGAAACGAGCGTTATGCTGAACGGCTTCGGCGGCAAGTCGATACGCTATTTCAAGGACGGCGTCCCGACGGACTATCTGGGCGCGGCGTTCAATTTCTCCATCGTTCCGGTGAATATGATTGAGCGCGTGGAAGTGTACAAGGGTGTGCTGCCCGTGTCGCTCGGAGCGGACGCGCTGGGCGGTGCGGTCAACATTGTCAGCCGGCAGGCAGGAGGCAGGCGGACGGTGGATGTCGCATATCAGTACGGCTCGTTCAACACGCATCGCGCATCGGTCAATGTCAGGACGCAAACGCGAGACGGGCGATTTTTCGGCGGGATGGACGCTTTTTTCAACCATTCGGACAACGACTATCGCGCGTCTGTCCCCGTTGTGGATACGGAAACGGCTGTGGCTCATGTCGGGAAACGGCGTCTTTTCCATAACCGCTTCACAAACGGATATGCGGAAATATATGCCGGCGTCGCAAACCGTCCGTGGGCCGACAACCTGCGCATCGGGCTGACGGCGTTCCATATCGCCCGACAGCACAACTACGGTTCGTCGATGGAACAGCCTTTCGGAGCGGCGACCGGCGGCATGTATTCTGTAATCCCGACGCTTAAATACGTCAAAAGCATGTTCGATAACCGGTTGAAAGCAGAACAGTTTTTTGCAGTAAACACATTGCATACCCATACCACCGACACAGCGCGCGGGCGGTACGACTGGAACGGCGTCTTTACGCCCGTTGCATCCCGCGCGGGCGAAATCTCCACCGAAGGCTCGCTGCTGAAATTGCGCTACAGCAATTTTACCTCGCGAAGCCATATTTCGCTTAACATACATCCGGCACATACGCTCGAATTGAATGTTGTTTACACCGGCGTGAAGCGGACAGGCGAAGACCCGCGCGGGATAAAATTCCAGCAGACCGACATTGACGACCTCAACCGTCCTGCTACATTAAGTAAGATAGTGGCTGCGGCAGGTTTGAAATCGTTTTTTTCAGGAGAAAAACTGTCGAACAACCTGTTCGTTAAATATTTCAGTTCCCGTGCCAAAGGACTTGAAATGTCTGCCATCACAACTTACGAGCAAGAATATGAACTCCGCGCAAACCGCATCGGAGCGGGCGAGGCGCTCAAATACAGTTTCGGCCGGCATCTGTTTGCGAGACTGTCGGGCGAATCGGCTGTGCGCCTGCCCGAACAGGAAGAATTTTTCGGGAACGGCGATTTTATCCTGTCAAACTTTGCCCTGTTGCCGGAAAGAAGCTACAACTTCAATCTCGGTATCCACGCCGAAAAGCCGGAGCTGTTTGCTGCAGAATGTAACCTGTTTTATCGCAGGACTTACGATATGATACTGCTTATCAACACTGGGCTGCTTGCCCAATACAAAAATGTGGACAAAGTGAAAGGCGTCGGGCTGGAGCTGGACGCCCGGTATTCGGCCTGCCGGTGGTTAAATTTGAGCGCCAATATGACGTTTCAGGATTTCAGGCTGTTCGGGCAGTCAGACCCCACATACGAAGGCGCGAGGCTGCGGAATACGCCTTTTTTCTTCGCCAATACCGGGATAAATACGGATTTCGGCAATCTATTCAAGCGTAGCGACCGGCTTTCAGCCTACTGGTATTACCATTTTGTCCGTGAATACTACCTGAATTATATCCCCCGTAGCCATGAACCCGGCGGCTGGCTGGGGCTGTGGGGGAAACCCAAAGTGAATGTCGCGTCGCAGATAATCCCCGACCAGCAGATGCATACGGTGGGTTGTTTGTGGCAGTCGCCCGGCAGGATGTTAGCCCTCAGTCTGGAAATAAAAAACATTTTCGACGCGGAAGTCTTCGACAATTACCGGATACAGAACGCCGGCAGAAGTTTCCACGTCAAGATAAACGTGCATCTGTAATTGTAAAAAAACAGGAATATAAAAAACAGTAATAAATTAAATTCATAAACAATGAGAAAGTTAAAGATAAATGTAACAAAATGGATGATGCTGCCTGCGATAGCGGCGGCGATGTTGAGCGCAAGCTCATGCTCCGACAACGACGAACCGAACGAAGAACAGCAGGCCAAAACAACTTATGCCCTGCTGACCGGCGACATGACGCAGGCGCCTTACGTCGGCTACCTTACCGCATACGCGGAAATGCCTTCCGGCAACGTGGATAACATAAAAACCTCCTCGATTGCTGCATATACCAACGGAATGAGGCATTACGGCAAATGGATTTTCAAGCGCATGAATCTGGGCGGAATGACCGGCGCCGACGGGATTCAGCGCTACAGTGTGGACGAAACGACAGGCAGCCTGAAGGAGGACGGACAGATTACCTCCGGAGGCGGCTGCAATTTCTACGTATATGATGCCGCCACGGGCTTTTATATTGATCAGGATCGGGGACTGCTGAAAATACAGACGTTCAATCCCGCCACAATGCAGCGTACCGGCGAAATCGACCTCTCCGACAAGCTGGGCGCTACAACGTTCGAATACCGCGACATCGGGACAAGCCTTATGGCAGGCAAGGAAGGCAAGCTGTTTGTCGATATCGCCTGCGGCACGAACGCCGGCAAGGGAACGCCTTTTAACGGCGACCCCGCCCTGGGATATATCGACCTTGCGGTGATAGACATAGCATCGGGCAATTACGAAAAGACCATCCGCTACGAAGGCATCAGTTATCTGGGCTATCCCGCCAACGAAAACCAGATGTGGGCGACGGGCGACGACGGGGCGCTGTATTTCTGCGCGCATGGAATCTCGCTTGCCATAATGGGGGCGTCGGGGTCGGCAATTATCCGCATCAAAAAAGGCACAACGGATTTCGACCGCAACTGGATTATCAGGGCAGACGACTACACGCCGGGTACCTGTATCGCCACCGTTTGCGTGAAAGACGGGAAGCTGTACACGCAAATAGGGTCGGAGGCGATGTCCATTCTGACAATGAACACGGCTACCGTATTCGACTATTTCGCGTTTGAAATCGAAAACCTGTCGAAGGCGCCAGTCAAGATTGGCGGAATACCCCAGAGCACGTTTGTCTTCCAGAGCTGGCAGGGCATTGTCGTGATAGACGGCAAGGTTTACTTCCGCGTGGAAAATCCCGCCGAAAGCAAAAACGGCTACTACGTACTGAGCGGCAACAACACGGCTGTGGAAGCATTCAACGTGACCAACGGAGGCGTCGTATGGGGATTTGCACAGTTGTCGGAATAGCCGGCGGGACGAAATCGAAATGATGAAAGCAAACTGGGCGTCTCACCAGCGAAAATGGTGGGGTAAATGGCATCTCTGGCTGGGGCTGACGGCGGGCGTCATCGTCTCCGTTGTCGGCCTCACCGGCAGTCTGCTGGTTTTCCGGACAGAGATAGACAGGGCGCTGAATCCGGAACTGTACCGTTGCGAAAAGACAGGGAAACATCTGGATTTCGACGAAGTATATCTCGCACTGAAACAAAAGTACCCCGACATGCCTGTCGGCTACCTGATGCTCATGGAAGGCGACGAGGCGAATTACAAACTGCTGGACATCCGCACGCGCGAGGAAACGTACATTAACCCATACACGGGTGAAATCATTTCCTGCCGTACGCCCGCCGGTTCCTTTACCGGGCTGGTGCTGGAGATACACCGTAGCCTGCTGATACCGGTTGCCGGGCGATACGTGGTTGGCGCGGCGTCGCTGGCGATGTTCATCCTGACCATTACGGGGCTGCGCGCATGGCTCCCCCGCCGATGGAAAAGCCTGAAAGCCTCGCTGACGGTCAAGTTCAACGCCGGAATCCGGCGTCAAACGCTGGACTGGCACAGGGTAACAGGCTTCTTCGCCTCGCCCGTGCTGACCATGCTGAGCCTTTCCGGCTGCTGCTTCACGCTGAACATGGTGATTTTGCCGCTGATGTTTGTTTTCGACGGACAGTCGCCCGCAAAACTGATGCAGATATTCGGCGCACAGTCCGATACCACAGTTCACGTAGCACCGTTGCCCGTCGGCGAAGTATTCAACCTCTACAGGGAGGCTTTCCCTTCGGCGGGCATACAGACGGTACTGTTTCCCGCCACCCCTGCCGGCGTGTATATGGTGAATGCCGTGCAGGGCGTTCATCCTGCCGAAGGTAAGCGCACCATGTGCTGCATTGACCGATACAGCGGACAGATACTGTTCGATTCGGAAAAAGACCTGCCGAACGTGGCGCACGCCTATCTCACGTGGTTGCAGGCGTTTCACTTCGGCTCATTCGGCGGGATACCGACCAAATGCATCGCCTGCCTTGCCGGACTGCTGCCGTTCTTCCTGACCGTTACGGGATTCAGGATTTGGAAGTCGAGATACGGGAAGCAAAAACGCCCGGTAGAAAATCTGCCTGCAAACGATATGGACAGGAAGCGAACTGTAACGCCGGTCAACGCATGGCGTTACCTGTGGACACAGTTGAAAAAGGGACTCGGATACGGTTTTCGTTGCCTGCTCGCCTCGCTGCTCATCGGCACGCTGGCCGGTATCTGGGGATGCGCCGTACTTGAAGCCATCGCGTTTATCATCGTTTTCACCTGCCTGTTGTCGGTGGTGAATCTTTTGGCAGCGCTGATAGCCCTTGTGTCTCATCTACTCTGCGTCCC
>JAISCQ010000032.1 GCA_031265445.1 Bacteroidales bacterium | reverse complement strand
AGAGATTTGAACGGCAAGCTTCTCGTGCACAGTATTTTCGGCGGGAAGATAATGGAACTGTCACGAGCGTCACATGTCGATAATACAAGTCAATTGGAAGACTGGAGTTTGACAGATGTAATCGAATCCGGGCAGAACACAAGGCAATTGGATGAATTGGAAGGATTGAAATTCAAAATATTCGGTGATAATTTCACAAATCAGGATTTCTATAAGGACTTTCCTCCTTCTCAAATTGAATCAATTCGCACGATTATACAGGATAAGATAACATTTGAAACTTGGGGACAAATGTATTTGGACAGTCTGAGACTGAATATTCCTTTTTATCCTGATTTGTTCCAAAATTACCAGGCCGATTTTGAACAGTCTGTCAATTTTAATACACAAAAACTGAGTATTACCTGGTTAGGCTATTCGAAAATCAATGAGAAGGACTGTATTTTGGTTTATTTCAAATCTATGTACAGTCCTTTTCAAGTAGATAATGATATGATGACTGTAAACGGGCGTTCCTGTTTTTGGGGAAATATATGGATTCTGCCGGATACGCGACAAATTGAATATGCTGTAATGAATGAAGACATGGTGTTTCACATGAAATTTAAAGCCAATGATTTTGAACAGCAAGTCTATAAACAGCGTGAAGTGATATACGAAAAAGTTGAATAGAAATCCCGCCCGTCGTGGCGGCCTCGCTGCATCGGGCATAAGACCGCAGGTCTTAAATTCTGCGTTCATATTTTCCAAAATCCGCATTGCGCAGTCCGTTACTTTTGTCCCGAAATAAAAATATTATAATGATAAACAATTCAAAAATGATTCAAAATGAAAAAGATTAAATTATTATTGTCAGGCTGTCGACCACTGCCAAGGCTCCTGTACAAAACATGAATTTATTTTAGATGAATGGTTTGCGTTAATCTGATATCCGCTGACGATGTGCCTGCCATCAGTTCGAACTCGCCCGGTTCTACCACCCGCTTCATGTCCCGGTTGATCAGCCAGAGGTGCTCTTCGGGTTTGAGCAGCATCGTTACGGTTTTCGTTTCGCCCGCTTTCAGGAATACCTGCGAGAATCCTTTCAGGGCTTTGACCGGCGTAACTACGCTTGCTATTTTGTCCCGGACGTATAGCTGCACGGTTTCCACGCCATCCGCAGCGCTCGTGTTTTTCACGTCGACGGTGACCGCTATCCTGTCTTTGATGGTCGGTTCGGCGGGCGTTACAGTCATGCCGGATAACTCAAACGTTGAATAACTCAGGCCATGCCCGAACGAATACAGCGGGTCGCCGTTTCCATCGGTATAATTGCGCGGTGATGAAGTCTTTTTGGAATAATATACCGGCAGCTGTCCCTGGTACTTCGGGATACTGACGGTCAGTTTCCCCGAAGGGTTGTAATCGCCGAAAAGCACGTCGGCCACTGCTTCGCCGCCGCTCTCGCCCGGAAACCACGCTTCAACGATGGCGGCCGATGTTTCCGCAACCGGCGTGAACACCAGCGGACGGCCGTTCAAAAGAACGCTGGCAAACGGTTTCCCTCCTTTTGCCGCCGCCTGGAGCATTTCAACATCCATCGGTTTCAGATTCAGGTTCTGGCGATCCTTCCCTTCGCCTACTTCCCTGTCGGTTTCGCCCACCGCCACTATTGCCGCATCAGCCGCGGCAACGGCACGGGTAACCCGGTCAAAGTATTCCTTCGTATTCTTATACTCGACGATCCGCCACCGCATCTCAACCGAAGCATTTTCGTTTGTCTTGGCATACTCGACCTTGACCGCTATTTTTTGGCCAGCTCTCAGTTCAATCCTTTCCGATTTTCCGCGTGCCCGGTTGGTTTCTCCCCAGTTGTCGATGAGCAGTTGACTGTTGACATACAGTTTCCCGAACCCGTTGGAAGAGATGGACAGTTCGTATATTCCGCCGGTGGGAACCGAAATGACGCCTGAATATCTGGTTGAAAAATGGCCGGGATCAATGCCCGGCGCCGGACTGAGATTGTGCCAGTATCCCTGGATTTTTTCCTCTACGGCGGTATATGCAGGTTGTCCCGAAAGATCGGTATTATTGAAATATTCGGTATACACTCCCTTTTGTGCCGGCCTTACTGTGTTTGACAGCCATTCGGAGGAAACCGTTTCGTACTGATTGGAAATACCTGTCTGGATGAGGTCTATCTGCATACTTTCGCCGTATTTCTTTTTCAGCGCTTCGTAAAGCGTCACGCCTGTTGCCTGGCGCGGTCCGTATCCGCCTATGGACGGCGTATTCGCAAGGTTTCCTATCAGCGCCAGCCTTTTAATATTCTTGCTGAACGGTAAAAGGCTGCCGTCGTTTTTCAAAAGGATGACAGATTTGCGTCCTGCTTCCAGCGCCAGTTCCCGATGTTTCCCGCTGTGGAAAACATTTGCGATAAGCGATTCATCGGTATAGGGATTTTCAAACAGTCCCAGTTCAAATTTCATTCTCAAAACGGCAGAAACAGCCCTGTCGAGTTTGTCTTTGGGGATGCTTCCATCCTTAACCGCTTCCGCCACGGCCTTTTGAAATACATCGTGCGGAAAATCGTAAAACTGCATGTCAAGCCCCGCATTGACCGCCTGAGTGATCGCCTCTTTCGGCCCGGCGGCCGTATAATGCGGCGCAACCAAACGGCGGATGGCGCCCAAATCGGTGACTACCATTCCGTCGAATCCCCATTCTTTCCGCAGCAGGTCCGTCAAAAGCCACGGGCTCGAAATACAGGGGATTCCGTCTATATCGTGGTATGCCGCCATGATACCCTTCGCCTTCGCTTCGGTTACGGCTTTTTCAAAAATGTAGAGGTGCGTGGAGCGGGCTTCTCTTTCGCCGATGAACACAGGCCCCGTATTGCTGCCATTTTCGGGAATACCGTGAATCCCAAAATGTTTAGGCTCGGCGGCAACGGCGTTATTATCCTTCAAATCGGCTCCCTGCATCCCTTTGACCATGTTTACGGCCATCCTCGAACTCAGATAGACGTCTTCGCCGTATGTCTCTTCAGTTCTACCCCAGCGCGGGTCGCGAGCCAGGTCAAGATTGGGACACAACAGGAAATGGATGCCGTGCGCACGGGCTTCCGTACCGATGACCCTTCCGATGTGATGCATCAGCGTCGTATCCCACGAACTGGCATTTCCAATCGGAACAGGGAAATTGGTCGATCCCACCCCGCAATATCCGTGCAATCCCTCTTCGATGAACAAAACCGGAATACCCAGACGGCTGTTTTCTACCGCACGCCGCTGTATTTCATTGGACAGGGCGGCAGTTTGGGGATAAAAATCATGGATGGAACCGATGCACATCGAGTCGATAAAGTGTACTGCCTGCTCTTCCCTGAAATGTTCCGCATCGCTCATAACATCGTTTGCCGACAGCATATCCAACTGAGCGGCTTTTTCTTCCAAAGTCATTCGCGACATTAAGTCTTCGACTCTCTTTTCAACAGGCAGGGAAGAAGTTTTGTAGGGCAATTCGCCGGAATTGCACGACGCAAAAAGCAAACTTGCGCATAACGACCAGAAACAAACGTTTTTCATATCTATATATTGATGATAATTTTATTTACTTAACTGTCTTGCTTGACAAAAATAACAATGGCGTAAAGAACAGGTACTACAAATCCGTTTCTTTCATCAGCCGGATATCATCCGACGAAGCGCCTATCATAAAAGCATATCTCCCTTTGGGCGTTACGAATGTCGATTGTGACTCGTCCCAATAACGGAGCTCTTTCTTCTCCACTTCTATTTCAACCCGCTGTGTCTTGCCTTTGGCAACGGCCACACGCTTAAATCCTTTCAGTTGCTTGACAGGCATTACCGTATTGCCTTGGGCGGGAAGTTTCATATACAGTTGCGCCACTTCATCGCCGTTGGCTTTGCCGGTATTCTTCAGGTCGAACGAAACGGTGACCGTAGCGCTATTGTCTTTAAT
Source organism: Bacteroidales bacterium (assembly GCA_031265445.1). GTDB lineage: Bacteria > Bacteroidota > Bacteroidia > Bacteroidales > UBA4181 > JAIRLS01. Next base: position 11,671 of record JAISCQ010000032.1, on the reverse strand, counting down.
CGCAATGTTTTTATACTCGAATGACGTATAACTTAGCCCGTATCCGAACGGATACAATGGCTTACCTTTGAAATACTGGTATGTACGGCCTTTGGTAATATCGTAATCGTCAAACGGCGGTATTTCGTCCAAGCTGTTGTAGTATGTCAGCGGGAGGCGGCCGGCAGGATTACAGTCGCCGAACAAAACTTCTGCTACTGCTGTTCCGCCCTGTTCGCCGGGATACCAGGCATTCACAATAGCCGGGATATGGTCGTTTATCCAGTTGACGGCTAACGAGCTACCGGCAATCAGCACTACTACCGTGTTGGGGTTGGCCTTGTATATCTCGCGAATAAACTCTTCCTGGTCCTTGGGCAGTTGTATCTGGTAACGGTCCTGCCCTTCGCGTTCGATGCTCTTGTTGATGCCCAGCACAGCGATGGCCATGTCGCAGCTGCGCACAGCCTTGCCGGCCTCGCCATACAGATCCAGCCGGGTTTTAATGTCGGTAGAAGGTATTCGCCACGACAGTTTTGCCACGGCATTATCCCTGTCGTCAAAATATTCCGCCTGCAGGCTGTATGTTTTTCCGGCTTCGAGGCGCACGCGGACCGTGTCGGTGGTCAGGCCGCCACGACGCCATCCGTCGATCAACTTTTCGCCGTCGATGAAAAGCCGGCAACCGTCATCGGCCATGAAACCGAAAGTATATTCGCCTGTAACTTTCGGACAGAGTTTCCCCGTCCAGCGGATGGACACCGGCGACTTGGGGAGGAACGGATCGGGGGCCTGATTGGCCGGCTCGTAGTTGACCCATTCGTCGGTACGGACTTTCGGTTCGCCTTTCAGTTCCTTATTGGAGAAATATTCGACCTTTAATCCCTCCGGGAAATAAGCCTTGCCGATCAGTTCGGAACCATCCAGCGCCGAAACCCAGGGTGCATATACGATCTTGACATCCTTTCCGGCACGGTTCCTGATCCCGTCGAGGACAGAAACAGGCTGGCTGGCAGGGAAACCGCTATAATCGCCAAACTCGCAACTCCCGGCATTGATACCCACCACAGCGATTGACTTTACCTTTTTGGTGTTGATCGGCAAAGTATTCTTATCATTCTTCAACAGTACAATGCTCTGGCGGGCTGCTTCCAGCGCCAGTTCCCTGTGCGCCGGCGAACCGACTGCCGACGGCGGTATTTTGCTGTAGGGGTTGTTTGCAGGGTTATCGAAAAGCCCTAACTTCATCCGGGCGCGAAGTACATGATAAGCGGCGGAATCTATATCCGCATCGGTTACCATGTGTTGTTTGTAGGCATTCCGTAAGGGCTGCATGTACACATCGTCGCCGCATTCGAGGTCGAGCCCGGCCTTGATGGAAAGCGTGGCGGCCGCCTCTTTGGTTTTTACGTACTTGTGGGCGCCCACCAGCAGGCTGGGGCCGCCGCAGTCCGACACCACGTAGCCGCCGAAATGCCAATCGCCGCGCAATACTTTCCGTATCAGCCAGGCATTAACCGTACAGGGCACATCGTTGATGGCGTTGTAGGCCGTCATGATCGAAGCCGCCTTGCCTTTCACCACGCACGCCTCGAAAGCGGGCAGGTAATATTCGCGCAATTGCTTTTCCGAAATCTGCGGATTGCATACAAAACGGTTGTGCTCCTCGTTGTTGGCAGCGAAATGCTTGGGGGTCGATACCACCTTCAGGTAGCGGGGATCGTTTCCCTGTAAGCCCCTGACGAATTGTGTGCCCAACACGCCCGAAAGGAAAGGATCTTCGCCGTATGTTTCGGGAGTGCGTCCCCAGCGCGGATCGCGGGCCATATTTACCGTAGGCGACCAGAAAGTAAGCAGGTCGCTGAACTGCGAGGTCTGTTTTTTACCCTGTTCCAGTTCATTCCAGCGGGCGCGCGCTTCGTCGGAAATAGCTGTGGCTATCCGGCAATGCAGGTCCGGATTCCATGCGGCGGCAAGCCCGATGGCCTGCGGAAATACCGTAAAGTTACCCGGACGGACTACCCCGTGCAAAGCTTCGTTGCCGTGGTAGTATTTTGCAATCCCCAACCGTTCATTGGCCGGAGAAGTAGCCCGCAGCAAGTCGATTTTTTCCTCAACTGTCATACGCCGCAGCAAATCCATAATACGGTCGTGCGTGGACGCCTGTTCATTGCGATAAAGTTCCTGCACTTGTGCCTGTACCAGGCCGGCAAACAGCAAGCAGACAATAAAACTGTAAGTTGATTTTTGCATGATGGTTAAAATGATGGTTTAGATTTCGACGGCAAATTTAACCGGCAACAATTAACAAAACGCATAAAAAGCAATTAATTTTTACAAAAAATGCAATATTAAGTGAAAATTAATTCATTTGTTAATAGCTGGGACTTTCTTTTGCACTGTTAAAATTAACCATTATCATTGTTTTAAAAATTAACCATTTATCATTATGATACCACAAGTAAACAAAGGAAAGATGTTGATGATCGCCGGGATTGCCGGGCTGTTGCTCTCGATGGGCATTCATCAGGTTGCCGCCCAGGCGTTCGATGGCGAAAAAACCTCGTGGCACGGGTTCGACAGGTATGATTACCTGATGGACGAACAAACATACCAGCTCACACCCGTTCAAGCGACGCAGCAGGAAGGTAACGGTGCGGCAGGGCCTGCAAAGGGGACAAGGCGCTGTATTGTTGTTGTCCCGAAACAGGCGGCTCCGGGTAATCCGTGGACATGGCGCGGCTGCTACTGGGATCACCAGCCGCAGGCCGAAATAGAGCTTCTGAAAAGAGGCTTCCATGTGGCGTATATCACTACCGACCCGGATGAAACATGGGAGGTATGGTATCACTTTCTTACAAAGGGACACGGGCTGTCGACCAAGCCGGCATTCATCGGGATGAGTCGCGGAGGCGCCAATGCCTATACCTGGGCAACCGGCCATCCCGATAAGGTTTCTGCAATATGCGCCGACAATCCGGGACTTTCCCAGACGAGCCTGATGAAAATGGATCTTCTTGCCCAAAACAACATTCCCTTGCTGCATATTTGCGGCAGTATTGATCCGATACTCCACAACACGTATGCAATCCAGAGCCTTTACCACGCCAATGGAGGCCGGATGTCCGTCCTGATCAAGGATGGCCCTGCACACCATCCCCATAGCCTGAAAAACCCGGATGTCATTGCCGGATTTATCGAAAAAAGCTTTGCCGAAATATCCGATAACAAGGACAGCGCTCCCTCATTTCTGCCGGAGAGGTACAGAGGGGCGGCCTTTTACAGTACCAAGCCTGTTTATGAATATGCACCCGGCGAAAACCTGTGGATCACCAAATGGGGCCCTTATTTTACGGGAAGTTTCCATAAGTATACGTTCTCATTGACCGGCGTTGAAGGAAGTGTTTCCGTATTTGTTCCCCAACAGGCTGCGCCGGGTACTCCGTGGGTTTACCGCTGCGACCAGCTGGATCGCAATTCGGCGGTTGACATGGAACTGCTCGCCGGGGGATTCCACATTGTTGTGGGGCCTGTGCCGTATAATGCAGATGGCCTCATCCCGGATCACTGGAACATTGTATACAATTACCTAACCGGTAAGGGATTTTCCGGGAAACCGGTTGTTGCGGGAAAAGGCGCTGCTACCGGAGAGGTTTACGCGTGGGCAATCGACAATCCGGATAAAGTGGCATGTATCTACGGCGAAAACCCCATTTTGCGTTCATCGCTGGCTAAGGTACAACCCATGGATAATCTGGAAGCGTTGTCGAAAGCCGGCATCCCCATCATACATGCCTGTGGAAGCCTGGATCCGAACCTGAAAAGCCAGACAAACGAGGTGAAAAAACGTTTCAAAGGGAAGATGACGATCATCCTTGACCAGGGAAGAGGCCATTATCCCATGGAACCCAATGAACCGGCAAAAGTTGCCGACCTGATTGAAAAGACTGTCAACACAGGCGTCAAGAAGTAAAAAACAAGAATTTCCCTGTCAAATAAATCATCCATATTCAGTAATCCATATTTAATGATGCGTGTCAAATCAATTTTCAACGTTCAGCCGGGCTTGCGGGTTCGGCGAAACCAATTCCCGGTTCTCTATTACTTGGTGGTTTGCTTGCTTTTTTGTCCCGGCAAGGATATGAAAGCACAAGTGCAGTATCCGCATGTTTTTAATCCGGCAGGCGGCATTGTCGACGATTCGGAAAAGCCCGCCCGTGATGCCCTGTGTCTTAACGGTTCGTGGCAGTTCATGCCGGTATACGAAACGGACATAGCCAAATTTCAGAAGCCGCAGGCTTTTACATGGGATGCAACCGCCATTAAAATACCCAGCCCGTGGAACATCAATTCGTTTGCCCGGGGCGATGGCGGCGATTTCCTTGCCTACCCGTCATATCCCGGAGAGTGGGAAAAAGCGGCGATGGGATGGATGCGCAGGGAATTTACGTTGCCCGCGGCATGGAAGGGAAAGCGGATGATTCTGCATTTTGACGCCATTGCCGGGTTTGCCAAAGTTTATGTCAATGGACAATTAGTCGGCGAAAACCTTGATATCTTCTTTGCAACCCGGTTTGATATAACCCCTCTTTTGAGAGAGGGAACGAACGAGGTCGTGGTGGGGGTGGCCAAAGCCAGCCTGACCGATGTTCCGGGGCCTTACGGACGGCGCAACTACGTGGCCGGATCGTTCTGGGGACAACACATTGCCGGCATCTGGCAGGATGTATGGTTGCTGGCGGTACCGGAACTTTCCATATCCGACGTCTTTATCCGGCCCGATGTTCAAAATGACCGGCTGAATCTGGAGGTCGCCATCAGGAACCAAACCGCTAAAACACAAACATTCACCGTCCGGGCATCCGTCAGGAAATGGGAAAAGCCCGGCAACGGCGATGTTCTCGACGGCCCCTTGTCCAACGGGATACTGAAGGATGAGGTATTGAAGATCGACCGTCCGGGAAAGATCACCCTGAAAGCGGGCGACAGCATCGTCGTGAACCTTGAATACAAGGTAGGGGGGAAGCTGGATGCCTGGACTCCGGAAACGCCCCGTCTGTACGGCGCTGTTGTCGGTCTTAACGACGCTAAAAAGCAGCCGCTCGACACTAAATATACGCGTTTCGGGTGGCGGCAGTTTACCATCCGCGGACAGGAACTGCTCCTGAACGGAAATCCCATTGTATTGAAAGGCGACTCGTGGCATTTCATGGGCGTTCCCCAGATGACCCGCCGCTATGCCTGGGGATGGTACAGGATGCTAAAGGACGCCAATGCCAACGCGGTGCGACTTCACGCCCAGCCTTATCCGTCGTTCTATCTGGATGTAGCCGATGAAGCAGGCATCTGCGTGTTGCCCGAAACGGGAATCTGGTCGAGCGACGGCGGCCCCAAGATGGACTCGGACGATTACTGGGTGTATTGCCGGAAACACGTAAAGGATATGGTGCTGCGCGACCGCAACCATCCGTCGGTGTTTGGCTGGAGTGTGTGCAACGAAACGCTCCCTGTAGTCATTAATGTGTTCCGTGCGCCCGAATGGATCGAACAGCGCCAGGTTGCCGAAATCAACAACTGGGTAAAGATCGTGAGGGAAAACGACCCGACGCGCAACTGGATTTCGGGAGATGGCGAAGACATGCGCCCTACCGACCTGCCGACGGTCATTGGCCATTACGGCGACGAAAACTCGATGCGGAAATGGTCGTCCGAAGGAAAGCCGTGGGGAGTGGGCGAAACCGGGATGGGATACTATGGAACGCCCCGTCAGATTTCGGCTGTTAACGGCAACAGGGCTTATGAATCGCAGCAGGGACGCATGGAAGGTCTTGCCGTCGAGGCATACCGACTGATCGGGAAACAGCTGGAGTACAAGGCCGCTTATGCCAGCGTGTTCAATATCGCGTGGTACGGACTCAAGCCCCTGGAGTTCGGGTTGAGGGATATTACCCGCGCCCCTGTTCCCGAAGACGGTATCTTTTTCCCGGCTTTTCGCGAAGGCGTTCCGGGCATGCAGCCCGAACGGTTAGGCCCTTACACCAGCACGATCAACCCGGGTTACGATCCGGCTTTGCCGCTTTACAGGCCGTGGCCGATGTTCGACGCCATACAGGCCGTCAATGCGACGCCGTCGCGTCCGTTTGCCATCCCAAACAGGGATGAGCAGGCAGCCGCGCCAGCCAAACCCGACGCCATATCCGAAGCGGTAATCCTTGCATCCGGCGAAAGCCGGCTGAAAGAACAATGGCAGGAGTTGGGAGTTTCTTTCGGGGAAACCGCAAAAAACCAGATACCGTCGCTGCTTGTCATCGATGGAAAAAATCCGCCGTCCGACCCATCGTCGAAGCAATTAGTCACGGCCTGCCTCGATCAGGGCGGCACAGCGCTGGTATGGGGGGTATCGCCCGAAAATACGGACAAATTGAACGCCTTGTTGCCTTATCCGCTGGAATTAACCGAACGGAAGGCGACCTCATTCATTAAAAAAGCCGGTGACCCGTTCATTGGCGCACTGGACAACAAGGATTACTATTTTACCGAACTCACGCGCCAGCCGGTGATGCAATACGGGATATCCGGCGAAATGGCACGGGGTGCGAAAGTGATTCTCGAAGCCTCCAATACGGATTGGAGCCGTTGGAATTCCCGTCCCGAATACCTGAAAACAGCCGCGGTTTACAGGAGCGAACGCGAGTCCAAACCCGGAGGAGCCGCCTTGGTGAGGGTTGCGTCGGGTAAAGGACAACTGTACCTGACGGGTATCGACCTGATGTTATTGAAGTCGGACGGCGAGAACCTGTTGCGTACCATGTTGGCTAACCTCGGTCTGGTATTGAAGGATGTTCCCCTCAATACCCGTAAGGCGTTTGCCTCCGAAGGCGTCCTGGAACGCGCTATTTTCCTTAACGGAAAGAATGTAGATGAAAGTAAGCTGTTACCGATGGGTAATCCGCAGTTTGCCGCTGCATACGAATCGGGCGAACCGGCGCTGGTGCAAACCGATATGCAGGGATTCCTGAATTTGGCCAGGTTGCCCGGTATCCGGCAGGACGATAAAACCGCATACCTCAGTTTTTGGATTTTCAGTCCCCGTTCATTGGTCAATCTACTGGTAGAGCCTGACATGCCCAAACTCAACATGATCGTGGACGGGCAAACCGGGGTCAGTACGTACATCAATGGCGCAGCAATAACCATGAATGGGAAAAGGTTGGAAGAGATGCCCCTCGAAGAAGGCTGGAACCACATTTTGCTGCGGTTCGAAAAAGGACCCTCGCGGGAATGGCGCGCTAAAATACAATTGGAGTCAAACAGCAAAGCATTTTTCCAGCAATTGAAATCGTCGGTAGCCATGCCGTAACAAAAGTACATTTTTTCCGATTTTTCTACAGTAAGTAAATCATCAGCACAACATACAAATAAAATAAAAATCATGAATCGTTTAAGCATCATAGTCATCGCATTGATATTTTTGCAAAACATCGCTATTTCCCAACAGAAAAGTCTTGTTTCGGGCGATGTAAAAGAAGCCATCATCACTGAATATCCTGCAAAGGATTGGGTTATATCCGACTTCACTGTAACCGGTTACGGCGCTCAAGCCAAGCCGGGGTTTGACAACCGCGCGGCTTTTCAGGCTGCTATCGACGCGGCGCATCACAGCGGCGGCGGAGTGGTGTATATTCCGGCGGGCAATTATGAGTTCCGCAGCACGCAGACCGGTAGCAGAACGGTTAGAGTACGGCAGGGCAATGCCGAAACCAGCAGCGATTTCAATTACCGGTATGTACTGCGGCTTCCGCCAAGCGTGCAGTTGCGCGGCGATTGGGCAGACCCGGAATTGAACGGCGGGAAAGTTCTCGGAACCATTCTTGAAGTACGGGTGGGTAAAGACGCCCCCAATTATGACGGAACGGTTGAAAGCTGGTGGAACGACCCGCAGGCCGCTAATGCGCTGCACACTACCTATACCAGTATCGCCGACAGGTTTATAGAGATGAACGAAGGTACGGGCGTAACCAACCTGTCCGTCTGGTATCCCGAACAGGACATCAACGATGTAAAACCGTATCCGTGGACATTGTTCCAAACACATGGAGACTGTGCGACCATCGAACGCGTAACGCTGGTAAACGCTTACAACGGCTTCTATTCCGCGCCAAGCGAACTGCATTATGTCCTGAACAGTTACATGACGGCGCTTAGTAAGGGAATAGAAATTCACGTATGCACCGATATAGGACGCATTGAGAATGTGAGGATCAACCCGAAATACTGGGCAAATTCGGGACTTCCCGGCTCGCCGTCGCTTGCGAAAGCGACCGCCTGTACGAGAGCGAACGGCGCCGGGTTCAGGATGCACCGCTCCGACTGGGAATATGTGTCCAGCCTGTATGTTTCGGGCTACAAAACAGGTATGTGGATCGGCAGGGAACCCGGTTTCAGGGACAGTCCGAACGCGCAGTTTTACGAAATTCATATCGACAACTGCGGTGACGGTCTATATACGGAAAGCGTAAACCCGTACGGATTGCTTTTTTCCAATTCCTCGTTCGGCGCCGATAAGAATGGTCGCGCCGTATATTTTTCCAGCGATTTCAACACATCCACACAGTTTAACGGCGTAGATTTTACCGGCCCCGTGGTCAGCGACGGCAGCGGCGGAGTGATTTCCTTTGAAAGCTGTACGTTTAGCGATTACAGCGATTATGCGCTTAGAATCAACAGCGGCAACATACTGCTCGCTCAGTGCGAATTTAAAAAACCTGCCGGACATGTGTATTTAGACGCAAAAGTAAATACGCTTCAAGCGTTAAATTCCGGCTATAACCGCGTACTGGACGTTAAAAACAACAGCGCCGCCGCCACCGTTCAGGTGAAAACCGGCAATGAATATGTATTTGATCCGATTCCGAAAAATATAAAGACAAATATCGGCGTACACCCGAAGCCGGCCTCCAACAGGGTCTTGAGAGCCGATTTGCCGAAAGCCGCAGGCTTTAACAACGATGTGCCGAAAGTGGACGTATCGGCCGAACTGCAAGCGGCGCTGAACAAAGTCAAGTCTGCCGGCGGGGGAACGGTATACCTGCCGGGCGGAAGATACCTGGTGAATCATCCGGTTACTATTCCTTCGGGAGTTGAACTGAGAGGGACGTGGGATGTACAGCATCATACCCAAAGCGGCGGCGCCGCCATATTTACCAATTATTCGGGCGACGCTGCCGGAGAAGAAGGCCCTTCGCTCATCCAGATTGAAGCAAACGCCGGTATCAGGGGATTGAATATCGCGCAGCTTAATCTGACCACCGACGGTTTTAGCGGCAATAATCCCCGAAAGACGCCGTTCCTGATACAGGGACAGGGCAAGAACATATATGTGATCAATGTAACCGTACCGGCAGGCGATAAGGGCATAGACCTCGCTTCATACAACACAAGCGGGCACTATGTCGATTATTTCGCCGGCGTAGTGACGAGAGCGGGCATTTGGGTCGGCGGCGGCGCTGAAGACGGATTTATCAGAAATATGCAATTCAATCCGCATTACGGTTCGAGGCTGCCGGAAGGCGAACAGGGATATCCCAATGTACGTTTGACACGTTTTGTACAGGCAAATTGCAGTCAGTTGAAATTCGCCGACGTGAAAAACCAGACTATTTTCAACAATTTTGTCTACGGTTCGGTATTCGGCATCCATTTCCTGAAAGATGCCATCACAGGCAGGTATCCCGGAGAAATGACGGTGATCGGCCACGGTTCGGACGGATGCACGTATGCGTTTTTTGTAGAAGACGCCGACCAAAACACCAAAATAATCGGCATCAATTCCGAATTGGTAAATACACGCATCGAAGGTCAGAGGGTCAGGTCGTATGTGCTCATGGGAGATGCAACCAACACCCCCAAAGTTCACCCCGATGCCCGGCTTATCCTGTACAACAGCGCATTTTGGGGCAGTCCTACCGCAGGGGCCATCATCCATAACGGTACGGTGCGCTACCAGCAGGCGAACTTCCAGCGAACCGGAGCTCCCGGCATAGACGTCAGAGGCGGGAAAGCGCATGTATACTCTTCGTTTTTCGCCCAGGGCATGACAGAGACCGGCGAGGATAACGTGTATGCGCGGCTGCATCCCACAGGCATATCCATAGAGCTCACCAATAATTATTATGTATCCGGAATCAGGAATAATGATGCAAAAAAAGGCAAGATTTACGGCGCTGACATGACAAAATAACGTTGCTTTCGACCCCTGTCGGACCCTGCGATGGAAAACGCTTTGAAAAAAGCGTTTTCGGGAGACGGTGATATTGACTTCGCGAGATTTGGAATTCCAAAGAATTTTTTGTCCTGCGACCTCCGGGAAGGAAAATTCCAAAGAATTTTTTGTCCTGGAACCTCCGGGAAGAAAAATTCCAAAGAATTTTTTGTCCTGCGACCTCCGGGAAGAAAAATTCCAAAGAATTTTTTGTCCTGCGACCTCCGGGAAGAAAAATTCCAAAGAATTTTTTTGTCTTGAGACCTTCGGGAAGAAAAATTCCAAAGAATTTTTTGTTCCGGAACCTCCGGGAAGAAAATTTTCGACCCTGGCTGCGAAGCTGCCGACGGGTTGGAGCAGGAACAAAATTAATCTATCTTTGCGTCTTTTCGGGAAACATAAATCCAAATCCAAAATTGAAACGTCTCACGCCTAAAAAAGCGCTTGGCCAACATTTCCTGAACGACAAAGGTATTGCGGCAAAAATCGTATCAACGCTCAAGGCCGACGGTATCCGCCACGTGATTGAAGTAGGCCCCGGCATGGGCGCGCTCACCCCGATGCTGTTACGGGAACAGCGGTTCGATACCCGTTTCGTGGAAGTGGATATCGATGCGGTTGCTTATCTGGAAGCACAGTATCCTGACATCAGGGGCAAACTGGTGGCGGCCGATTTCCTGCATTATCCGCCGGAGCAGCTTTTCGGCAACGAGCCGGTAGCTATTATCGGAAATTTTCCATACAACATTTCCTCGCAGATCCTCTTCAAGATACTCGACTGCCGTTCGCAGGTGAAGGAAGTGGTGGGCATGCTGCAGAAAGAAGTGGCCGAACGTATTGCAGCGCCTCCGGGTTCCAAAACGTATGGTATTACCAGCGTGTTGTTGCAGGCGTTTTACGATATCGAATATCTCTTTACGGTGCACGAGCATGTGTTCACACCACCGCCCAAAGTCAAATCGGGCGTCATACGCCTCATACGCAACCGGGTAGAAGCGTTGCCATGCGATGAGGCGCTGTTTTTCCGCGTGGTGAAAACCGCTTTCAACCAGCGGCGCAAGATGCTCGGCAATTCATTAAAAAACCTGTTGCCTGTAACTCATGCGGCTAATCCCATGCTTTCCAAACGCCCCGAACAACTCGGCGTGCAGGAGTTTATTGAGTTGACGCACTACATCAAGGATGAAGTTATGCAACCGGTTGCGTAACTTTTTACATGTTTTCATATAGTGAAATGTTTTTTGATTGATATTTTGGTTTTCTTTGTAAAAAGTTATCCGGACCATATCAATGATCCGTCTATTTATTTTAAATAAGTACAGGCTAATAATTAGTTTACATTATTTTTGTATCTTTGCGTCCATATGGGACGAGTGAATACACCAATTTTAGGATTAGAGCAGCGCCGCGAGCTTGAAACTGGCCTTAAAC
>JAISCQ010000292.1 GCA_031265445.1 Bacteroidales bacterium | reverse complement strand
CGGTCATGAACCCGTACGCAATGCCGGTGGTACCCTCCATGCCCTGTATGCCGGTTACCCTGCCGCTTGCCGCGGTAAAATTCGGATTGCGGTACGCACGCCATATACGCGATGTACTCGAACCGTTATACAGGTTGTAGCCGTAATTGATCAGTTCCGGCTGTCCGTCGCCGTTGAAATCGCCAGCAAGAATAAACTGGCTTTTCGCATCGTCTTTATTATTGGATATGGCCGGCGGCCCTAACTCATACAGTTTGTTGCCGTCGGAAACACACCAGTAAGTATAGGTGTACTCAAATTTTGGAATCACCGCGTTTCCCGAAACCACCGGATGATACACAGCCTTGGTGATGATAACATCTGATTTCCCGTCAAAATTAAAATCAGTAACAACACATTCAAACTGACCGTCGTCAAAAGTGGAGTGGATGATATTCAAATACGGATCATAGATTGTTTGATCAAAAAGCCCCAACTGGACTGCCAACTGCTTATTAAAAGTGCCGTGGCCGCTGTTCAGGGCAAAGTACCAGTTCCAGTCGTCGGTTTTATTCATCAGAAAATCAGGCAGGCCGTCACCGTTGAAATCACCTGTGCGAATCATTTTTACATCGGTAATGCCGGTTCCGGACGTTCGGTTGCTATCCGCAAAAGGCTGAGCAGGGTTTCCCGTATTCCAGAGTATGGCATAACCGCTGCTGTGGAAGACCATCAGGTCGTTCATCCCGTCGCCGTCGAAATCGGAGAGAAACAGCTTTTCCGGCTTGTTAGCCAGGTCAACCGCCACCTCCACCCAGATAAACTTGTTCCCCGCACTGGAAAAATTTTTCAAACGACCGATTTTTCCACAGTACATGCCGTCTGTTTTTTCTTTGGCAAGGTAAATGAAGTCGTCATTGCCGTCGTTGTTGACATCGCCAGTTACATACGGCGGTTCCCCGCTGTGCGCCTTCAATGGCAGTGTCCGTTCGTTACTCAGGATGGTAGAAAGTCCGAAGTGGTTGAAAAGCGTAAAGAAGAAACGCCTTTCCGAACCCGTTGCTTCCCACGAGGGTTTAAAAACGTATTGGGCGCCCTGATTGCCGATGACCATGTTCCCGGAGGTGCTCTGCCACGCTTCGCCGGAGGTGGCCTTGAATTCCTGCGGCAGGCGTATTTCTGCAGATGGCAGGAAACTGACCGGTCCGTTGGCATATCCTGACCGGTAAACGGTTGCTGCGGATTCGGTATTATACTTGTTGACGTCGATCTCCACCAGGTCGGAAATGCCGTCGCCGTTCAGGTCGGCGCCGAGATAATGCTTGCTGCCTGTATTCGACGAGGCCGGGAATCCTGTCGGCGTGCTGTTCGTGATGGTTCGCGCAGGCAGGAAGCTCCAGTTCAGCGTAACGGGTTTCAGCGCTTCGCCTGCCCCGTTTTTAACGGTTACGGAGGTCAGCCGCGAATATTTCACGCCCGAACCGTCGCCGGTAGTGTTGTATGCCAGCGTATAGGTTCGGTATACGCTGTTTCCCGTTTTGCAGGCGATGCCGCTTAGCCTGCGCGTGAGGTTCATTTCTATCCCCTCCACAACATGTGTAATCGGATCCTGGCGGGAGGTCGCGGTATACTCAAACGACACGCTGTTTTGAAGGGTGGAGGATGCGCCGGTGTTTTTCCCGTAGGTAATACCGGTCAAATAACGCGACCCGGCATCCCCTTTGCCGTCATAGCTGTATACCATGTAATTGCCGTGCACATCCTTCACATAGCCCAGATACCATGCGTTAATCCTGTGTTTGTACTGTCTCCCAAATAATAATAAGGACCCGCTGGCGTATGAGTATTCCTGTCTGGAATCGGTCGTACCGGCATTGTCAGCCCTGCCGTAGTAACGGGTTATTCCTTCCCGTTCAACCTGAAACCACCTGTTGTCGGTTATGATGGTAGTTTTGATATTACCTTCGCTGGTATAAGTTCCATATATGGTAACCTTCGTCAGCGGTTCGTTTTCAGGATGATACACTGCCCCGACACCTCCTTCGGATACGCCGCATTCGTCGTCATACATCAGCCTTTGCCCGTCAAGGACGAATGCATCCGCCAGCCCGTGGGTGATTCCCTTTGCGGTATAATCATGGTATATGTCTTTTGGTACGCGGGTGATGGCGGATATCCCTGCCATGCTGCACCCCCAGCCTGCTACGCCGTTGCCTGCCTGGCTGTTGTATACAATGGCGATCGAGGGTTGCATGCCGCCCACGCCGGGCGGTACTTCTATGGGTATGCTGAAAGTAGCCGCACCCGTCGGCGACACATCAAATGAACCGGCCATGGAACCCACTCCTTCCGGTTCCGAACTGCATGAATCCGGTGGGTCGACGTATCCGAATTCATTAATAATAAAACCGGTAATGTTGGTTTGAATGCTTCCATTCTGACTGTATCCTTCGGATACGATGTAGTAAACGCCTGCGTTCAGGTCGCACTGAATAAAGGAATGGTAGGAGGAACTGCATGCGCCATCTCCCGAATAATTATCATTGCTTGCTATCAGGCTGCCCGAAGCATCCAGGAGATGCATGTATGTATCCAAACCTGAACCTGAACCGCAATGGGTCATGGTGACCTTCATGTTCCGGGTCAGGGTAAACTTGTAGAAAACGTCATTCGTGGGACGGCCTTGATAAGCATTGGTATAAAGAACTGTATTTTTTGTATTGCTGTACTGGAAACTGCTGCTGAATGAACCGACCGTAATCGGGTTTGACATCCCGTCTCCATGAAATCTGATCCCGTCTCCATGAAATATGATATCGTCTTCAGGAAGTGCGATACCGACTACAGGCAATACACTAGTGGTGTCCATAGGAGGCATAGGAGGCAGGACGGGCCTGTCGTCAATTACAGGAAGTGCGAGCTTGTCGTTGACTGCAGGACTCATGGCGGATATGCCGGTCCGGCCTGTCTGACCGTGCAGCACAGGAGTAAGGCCAAGCAGCAACGCCATCGCTAATATCCCAAAAATGACCGGGTTGTGTATCTGGCGAAGGCATAAGCGCAATTTTGTGTTCATTGTTTTCATTTCTTTGAAGGTTTCCCAATCACTTTCTTTTTGACGATGATCACGGTGATCAGATACAGTTGCAAATGTATATGAATTATTTTAACACGCGCACGCGCGAACAAAAATTTCATGCAAAAAATTTATCTGGCCGGTATTTTTTTATGATCTCTTTTTCATGGCTTCGCCGCGGTCAGTCACATCCTGTCCATGACTGCCGGATCAAAACCGGCCTTTCTTTTGATGTCTCCGGTTTTTTAACAACCAACCGGATGGTTCGCAGTACTAAGTTTTAAATTATTTTAAATCACTCGTACAGTTCCGGCAGGTCAATCAATGTTCTTTCGAACATTTTCTGCCCGCCCTTTTCGTTGGGATGGTGATAAATCTCGCCCCATCCGTTGGTATAATTTTCCCAATACATCAAACGTTGATCGACTTGCTGTCCGTCGCCGTTGAGGGAGGTGGCCAGGTCGAAACGGCAGCCTTTGATGCCGTATTTTTGGCGTATCCAATCGATGAGCTGATTATCGGCGATCTGCGTGCCGCTTTCGTTGCACGGAATGTTGTTCAGAAGGGGAATGGAGCCCTGCGACTGGATATATTCCACTAATGCACTCAGTTTGGCTTCGGTATTTCCGCCGTTGGTGCCGATGGTGACCATCACGTATTTGGATTTGACAAAAGGCAGTTCGTTTTTGATACGGTTGGTCAGATCGTTGATATTGCCGCCGCCGCGTCCGCTGGATACCGCCCTGCCGTTCACCCGGTTCATGACCCGTTGCGTCCACGACTGCGGATAGTCTGCCGTCGGGAAATAGCCTTCGGGTTCCGAGATGGAATCGCCGTAGATCATGAGCCAGAAATCACATTCCAGCGCCTGCACGGATATTTGCCTCACCAGCATGGAGGTTCCGCTTTGGAGACCGAAGCAGTAGTAGTCATGCTGTCCCCCCGCGTAAAAACCGGGCTGAACTGCGCCCTGCCCGACACCGCCCGCGCCGTCGTGGGTAGCCGACAGTTCGTCCGTCTGGCCGGTCGTCAGATCCGTAATGCGAATTTTGTGCTGCTGATAACTGCGGACTACTTCGATGGCGTATTCGTGTTCGGGCGTCAGGAAGTCAATGGTTTTTGCCGGGGTGGCGGGGCGGGTGGCGATGGAGATCTGCTTGCCGGGAACATCCACGTATGCCTCAAAGTCGCCGTCCTGATCGGTTCGGAACACGGCTTTTGCATCGGCGGAAAACCGGACGCGGTACCGGACAAGCCGCCTGCCGAGCGCATAGAATTTATCCAGCCGGACAAGGGACGTGTTTTTTGTGATGTTCAATCCCTGCGCCTCATACTGCCCAACGACATCGCCGCCGGAGAGTTCCGGGTAAGCGTCCATGTCGGTCGGCGTCCGGTGGTACAGGACGGTGGCCGGCGGCGGGAGGCCTCCGGAAACCGTTACCCTGATCCGCTTCCTGAGATCGCCCGCAGGAGTACCCACCACGACTTCAGTCACTCCGTCGGCAATTCCGCGGATCACGCCTTCGGTGCTCACTGAAGCGATCAGTTCGTTTTCGGACGACCACACAAATGTTGCGTCGGCATGGGCCGGAACCGGCGAGGCTGTCAGGGTAGCCGTTTCCCCGACGTGTAGCGATACCTCGCCGACGTTGACGCTAATGCCTGCCGGGGGGATGGATTTTTGGCCGACAGTTACCGGTATGTTGACCTTGACGCTGCCGTCGCCGACGTGTATGTTCGTCGATCCTTCGGCAAGAGCAGTGACCAGTCCGCTGCCGGTCACCGTCGCCACCGTTTCATCGTCCGTTTTCCAGACAAAATCGGCGCTTGCGTCTTCCGGTACAGGCGTTGCCCCAATTTGCACCCTGTCGCCGACGGTCATGCTCAATGACACCCTGTCCACCCGTATGTCCGTCAGGAAACCGGCTTTATTGTGCGCGCAACCGATGAATATCAAAAAGACAATCAATTTTTTCATTCCGTTATTTTTTCGGTTTCGGTTATTTTGGTGATGAAAGGATAACAGCACGAAGCGAACAAATCTCCCGCAACCGTCGGCAGGCGAGCAACAGTATGTAGCAAGTCTCCCGCAACCGTCGGCAGGTTAGCAACAGTATGTTACTCATTCCCCGTAACCATTTTTTACCATTCATGAATCCAATTACCGATTTAAAAAATCCGTTGTTGACGCTGATTCCAATCCGAAGCGGTTGACGGTACTGACGGACAATAGGTCGTTTTCTCCGGCGGATATTTCTGTTTTCATTTCCTTCAATAAAGAACCGATCGGGGAAGTATTATCTCCATTGGTGTCAAACTGCTGATACTCTCCGGACGCAGGAAAGCGGGCGGCGAACTGTCCGTTTTTGTAAATCCGGAAATGGCTGATGCCCGATTCAATATCCGCATCGGCTTTCCATGAAAGTACCGCGGTCGTAGCGTTCTTTCTTTCCCGCCGCATTTCGTAAGGCGGGGGCGGCGGCGTTTTGTCGGCGACGGTGCCGGTCATGACATATTCTTTCCACAGTTGGGCGGTTGCTTCGTCGGGCAGCACGCACCAACCGCTTTTGTCGCCCGTATATTCCGATTCCCTGCAGAGCTGGAGCGTCAGCGTGTCGCCCAGCCACGTTTGGCTGCGGTCGAGGTCGTACAAGGCTGTTCCGCTTCCCTGCGGCAACCGCTGTTTCATCACCGCCTCGTAAAAAGGAATCGCCATGTAGCGGATATAGCTGAAGTTATGGTTTTGCCCCGGGTTGTGGGCGATGCTGACAGGGGCATCCGTCGCGCGCAGTTTTTGGAAGGCGTGCACCGAGGTCGCCCAGCAAAGTATGCCGTTCGCATTGGCGTCGGCAGCGCCTGCGTGGCGCGTGAGCAGCGGAACTTTCGCCGCCGCTGCGGGATAATCCCATTGCGGATCGAAAGCCGGGGAATAACATACCGCCGCCATGATCCGTTCGGGATATGCTTTCAGCATGGCAAGCGTCCAGTAGCCGCCGCCGGAATGTCCGAAGAGGAGCCAGGGGACAGTATTCAATTCCGGATGCCCTGTTTTTGCGCCTGCCTGGCTGAGGACGTTCAACAGGGCGGCAGCAGTGCCTGCCGTCGGATCGCGCCATAGATAGCAATCGCCGTGAAGCGCCGTTTCGACGACCGCCAGTTTCCATTTTCTTGCCAGGGCCTGGTACTGGAGGTCGTAAGGCCGTGTGATGCCGAATGTTTCCATGGTACATCCGTGCTGCAGAATCAGCGTTCCCTGCAAAGGTTCGGTGCGGGTGGGGATATACACGCCATAGTCGGCATGATCGGCAAAGGGACAGTCGGCTCCATTGAGCGTCATCAACAAGACCGTATCACTGCAGGTTTTCGCGACGGACGGGCTGAAAACCGTTACGTTCACGCTTTTCGTCACGCTGCCCGACAAGTCGCCGACCCATACGCTGGTCGTTCCTGCGGCAATCGCTTCGACCACGCCGTCCGTCACCACCGAAATCTCTTCATCTTCGGACGACCACAGGAATGTCGCATCGGCGTTCATCGGAACGGGAACGGCCGTCACCGTTGCCGTTTCGCCGGGCGTCAGCAGCAGTTCGCCGACGCTCAGGCTGATACTGACGATGGGAACGGTTTTTTTGCCGACGGTCACCGGTATCCTGACGCTGACGTTTCCGGCGCTGTTACCGACCTGCACGTTCGTTGAACCTTCGGCGACGGCGGCGACCAGCCCGCTACCGGTCACCGTTGCCACCGTTTCATCGTCCGCCGTCCATGCAAAATCCGCATGTGCCTCCTTCGGCACCGGCGTTGCCATGATTTGGATTCTGTCGCCGACGGTCATGTTCAATGACGCCCTGTCTATCTGTATGCCCGTCAGGAGGTCGGCCTTGTTGTGGGTACAACCGGTCAGGAAAACCGTAAAAAAGGCGATCAGGATTTTCATTTGATTCAATCGGTTTTATCCAATGAAAAGGAAATGATATTGATTCCGCTGCCACCCATCCATGGCGCTATATAAACGTCGGCCACAACGCCCAGTAAAACTTCTGCAGGTTCGGTTAACGTAAATGAGCACTCAAGGTAAAATTCCTGCTTGCCTGCATCGGTTTCACCCGTATATCCCAGCACATGGTTATCGGTTGCTATCTCATTTGTATCCGGAAGGTCGCTTCCTTTTGCCGCAACCAAATACAGTACGTTTCCGGGAGCGCCTCCCATATACCAGACGAAAGTTTTCAGCCGGTAAGTTCCCGCAGGCAGGGTAAGCGCCTGATGTATTTTTGCATTGCTGATGTCTGCGTCAGGTTCGTCCCTCAATGAGAAGCCGGCCATGAGACACATCATGTCGTCATATTCCGGGCGCCCCCACGCCTGTTCGTCGTCGAAGGTGAGACCTCCGGTAGCCGCATTACAGATCCATCCGGCCACCGTACCGAAACGGTCATTCTTCCAAAGTCCGGCGTCGGTACAGGCAAAGGGCGCCGAGGCGTTGACGAGTGGGGGAAAAGCGGGCGGTATGCCGGTGTTTCCCTGTTCCCAATCGTCAATGGTACCTGTTACGGTGATGTTGGAAAGGGTGATGTTGGCAGTGTACCGGTATTCCTTTCCTTTTTCGAAAGTTACCGCCGGTACGCTGTACGTATAGGAGATGACGCCGGATATTTCAAAGAGAATGCCGACCGTTGATGCAGCAATGATTTGCGGCACTACAATCGCTTCGTATCTTGAACCGGCAGTTACCGTAACAGGGGTAACATCGGCCACGCCTCCGGGATTGCCCAGCGAGCCGTCGGCAAGGTTGAAGCTTGCCGTGGTGTTGAGTCCCTGAAGGGTGATTTGCAGGTTTTGCAACTGTTCGGGCGTCAGGCCGGAAGATGTGATGTTCAGCGTCAGCCAGCTCAGCTGATGCTTAAAAGCCAGCGGCACCGGCAAGGTATAGGAGTTGCTGTAGCCGTCCGGCGCGTTTTCCGACGTTTGGGCGTAAAGCAGGTCGATGTCGGCCGGCGAGGTTTGCGCGGCCACATTCACGGAGTATGTGCCCAGCGTGGAGATGTCCTGCCGGTAGGGATAATAGGCGATAAAATCCACATCATCGTCTTCTTCCGGATAGTACATGACATTGTTTTCCCGTGGTTCTGCCGCTGCAAAATTACCGGCAGTTCCGGCAGCGCCTGCGACATACTTTTTGTTGGCATTTCCACCCGACACGGTCACACCACCGTTATTCACCATAAAAACGCCGACAGCATCGCCCGCCGACCATGAACTGCCGGCAGCTTTGGTGCGCGATACGCTAATGTTCGGGCTAAACCGCACCTCTACCTTCCGAACATCCCGATCAGGTTCTTTTCCATCTTTTCCGCACGATGGAATCATCATTGCCGTCACAAAGGCAGCCATTAAAAAATTACGCATATTCATCATATTTGGTTTTAAAAAAATTAACAGTACTATTTTCCATTTTTGAATTACCTAATTATTCCAGTTTTTCCAGCGAGAATGAAGTGATCTGTACGTCGCTGTTCGGATAGATGTTGGCCACGATACCGAGCGAAACGGTGGTGACGGGTTCCGTCAGGGTAAACTCGCAGTCCGCATCAGTATTTGACGACCATTCCCCCCTGCTGTCATAATCCAGTACGCTGCTATCGATGGCCAGGGCGTCCGTATCCGGGAATACGGCGCTTTTGACGGCCGCTACATATACGATATTGCCGCTTGTTCCTGCGATCCAATGGATGTGGGTACGGAAGCGGTAAGTTCCCGCTGGCAGGGAAAGCGTCTGATAAATCTTCCCGTTCAGGATGGGGGCGTCGCCGTTCAGTCCGTATCCGGTAATCAGTCCCATTCGGTTTTCCATATTGTTGTCCACGGTGAGGTAGCCGGTGGATGCGCTGTGTGTCCATCCCGCTGCAGTACCGAACCGTCCCCACGTGAAATACCCGGCGTCGGTAACTTCGAAAGGCGCCGTGGCATTGACAAGCTCTACGGGAAGGATACTTTGGGTCACGGTCGTTAGCGGCGCAGCGAAAGTATCGATGGCCGTTTTTACCGGCTGATACAGGGTTTGGTAGGAGAAATGGAGGTTTTCGGCGTCATAGTCTGCAAAGTCGTCGATGACGGTTGTGTTTTCGCCGACAGGAATCCACAGTGTTTTCACCCTGTTGCCGGTGGTTTTGCAGGTAGCTTTCACACCTGTTTCTCCCTCGAACGAGCCATACCACTGTATGGTCAATTGATGGTTTTTCAGTGTTATTTTTTCGACTCCCCTGTTGAGCAACAGGCTTTCATAGAGGTTTCCGTAAACGGTTTCCTCCGTTTCCACCGGGACAGACACATTGCTCCATTTGTCATAAGCCAGGATTTTGAACTTATAGTCGGTTTCTTCCA
The DNA here is from genome assembly GCA_031265445.1 of Bacteroidales bacterium. Classification (GTDB taxonomy): domain Bacteria; phylum Bacteroidota; class Bacteroidia; order Bacteroidales; family UBA4181; genus JAIRLS01. The sequence goes on along the minus strand of JAISCQ010000292.1, from coordinate 32,528 downwards.
GCCCCTCAATGATCAGGCGCATGGTATCCGTGCTGTATGTCCCCGAATGAAGCGCCGCCACGAAGATACTGTCGGTGAGTCCGGCCTGACTGTAATACACCGCATAGGTCATTACTTTCGGATCAATCGTTACCCATTCCAGCATGATTCTGTTCCGTCCCGGAAAGGTTTTCAGCGAATCCGCCTTTTGCGGATACACGATTTCCCCTCCTTCGAGATACTTTTTGTAATCGTCGAAACCGGTACAGCTTACGACCATGCTAAGAACCGTCAACGCCAGCCATTGGGCGCCCGTCCGTGAAAAAACCTTTCCCGATCTATTCTTTCCCATTTTTCCAATGTTTTACAGATTGATAATTAATTTACTTCCACTCCCCAAAACGTGATTTCCATCATGTGGAACTGTCCCACGTTTGTTGGCGGTTCATATACATTCAGCCGGATATATCTTGAAGGTGCGACGCCTTTGGGAAAACTGAATTCAAAGCCTGCTTTTCCGGCTTCCAGGTCTTCTTCGGTGTAGTCGCCATCGGGCAAATCGGAGGGTTTTTGCGTTTGCGCCGTCATCAGGAGCGTCCATGAATCCCATGAGCCATCGGCTGCCGGCTGATTGCTGCCCCAGATTTCCAGCTTATTGGGACATCTCCCATTAAAATACTGTTCTATTTCCCTGTTCCAGAATTTAAACCGGCTGAACAGATAGTTTTTCCCCAAATCGATGGTGACGCTTTGGGGCCATTTATAGGGTGTCGCTTTGTTTTCCGTGTGGAAACCGTGTCCTTCGGCGATGCTTCCGTCCCAGAGCATGGGCAGCGTCCAGCCCCATGCGCTCGGTTCGTCGCCGGGCAGCGTATATTCGCGGAACAAATCCTTCTCCAGTTCCTCCTCGTACAGGGGCTTTAATACCCGCTTGAGCGTATCGGAAACGTTGTTCCACCGGTCGCGTACCACCACCCCGAACACAGTGGCAACGGTATCCACTCCCCGCTGTGAGACATATCCTGCTTTCCGGTTGGTGTAGAGGGTTTCGCCTTCCGTCCAGTAGCCCGTGGAGTCGATATAGGCGATGTTAATCGCCAGGTCTGTCGAGTCGGGATTAATGAAAGATGCGGTAGCTCCTCCGAAATCGGCATACAGGTCCAGTATTTTGAATACTTCCAGGTAATAAGGGTTTTTAGGTTTCACGTCCCGTATGACCACCGCTTCGGAATAGACCTCGCTCCGGCTGACGGAGTACAGGCTTACCGTATAAACGGAGGTGTCGGCAAATCCTTCCAGAATCATCCGGTTGAGATAAGCGGACGCCTTTGCTTCACGTACCTGTCCGTTTTTCATCACACATTCCGCCTTGACATACGAAAAAACCGGATCATTGGGCAAATCGTAGGTCAGCTTGACCGCACCGGGAAGCCCCTCCCAGCGGGGATTTGTTATCTGCCCGGGAACAGTAGGGTCATTATCCGGCGCTTTCCGCTCTTCTTCGCGGCAGGATCCGGCAAGAAAGGTCGTCATCACTGCGCATAACAGGCAAATCGCCTGTTTTAAATTACCTGTTTTTACGTTCATATTGTTTCATTTTTAGAATGGTTGATACTTGATTCGTTGTTTTTACCAGCCCGGATTTTGCACTAATTTCGGATTGACGCTCAAATTGGCTTCACGGATGGGAAATAGGTAATCTTTGGTGGTAAATTTTTGTACAAAAAGCGTTCTGAGGCGGTAGTACCCCGCTGCGTCTTCCTGCGTCATATCCCAAGCCTGTATGGGTTGATTGTGCCACATTTCCTTTCCCTTTTTCCATCTGCGAATGTCCCAGTAGCGGTGTCCTTCGTGCGCCAGTTCGATCAGGCGTTCGCGCCGGATGATTTCCCTCAGTTGATCCGGATCGGCGGGGTCTTGCTTGTGGGAAGCCGTCGCATAGTGTTGCCACGAATATTCTACCTTGTTGAGTCCCGCCCGTTCCCTGACCAGGTCAATCCATTGATAGACTTCCGGCGAAGGGCCGTAAGCTTCGTTCAGCGCTTCCGCCAGCAACAGGTAAAGATCGGCCACACGCATCACCGGCCACGCATATTCCTTGAGGAAAAAATCGCCGCGATCCCTGTCTTCAAATTCGCCCTGATAATTGATGAGCTTTTTGCACATATAACCGGTGACGGATACGTTCCTTCCCGTGCTCAGATTGGCTGCTTCTCCTTTTCGTGCCCGGATCGTCCACTGGTCGTCTTGGTCGTATCTCCCGTTACCGAACCACAAACCCCTGTCGAAAGCCAGGTTGGCATAGAATCGCGGTTCGCGGTTGAAGTGGAGCGTCGCCGTTTGTTCGCCCTGCCTGATGTAATAACGATCGTCGTCGGTGGCGGTCCGCAACCGGTAACGGGAAGCGTATTTCCCGCTCGTCATCCATTCGTCGTCCTGATCTATCGGCACGCCGTGTTCGGTGTAGAACATTTCCGCCGTTTTCAGCGATGGGGCTATACTGATCCACCATCCGTAATTGTTCGTATACCGGGCGTCCAGGCATGGCAGGTTCAGCTTTTGCAGAAAAGATGTCATGGATACCGTTTCCAGCCATATTACTTCCCTGTTCAGGGTAAGGTTGGGTTCGGTTACCGCTCCCCGTATGCTCATCTGCACAAACAGGGCGTTGTTTACCTTGTCGTTGGCGGCAGGTACGAACTCGTACAGCCGGAAGCCTGCGTCTGTTACCGCGGTCACTGCTTCGCGACAGGCTTCCGCCGCCTTCACCCATTTGTCGTTGTCCTTCGTCTGATTGAAAAAGGGTTGTTGCGTTTCCGGATCGATGAAGGAGGCATAGTCGTCATTTCCATTGAAGAGGTCGCTGGCTGCTTCTACCAGTACTTTTGCCTTTACAGACAAGGCAATGGCGCGGGTGATCCTTCCGGTTTCGGTGGACGGCTTGGCCACCGTCAACGGCAAATCGGCCGCCGCTTCATTCAACAGGCGGACAATGTAATTGAAACACGTATCCACCGGTTCCCTTTTTAGCTGTATCGCTTCAATAGAAGCCGATGTAGGCAGGTTTTCCCGGATCAGCGGAACAGGGCCGTACATCCGCAGCAGCCAGTAATGGTAAAAGGCTTTCAGGAATTTCACTTCGGCGATCCACTGTTCTCTTTCGGTAATCATCCGGTTCTCCAGCATCACGGTTTTGAAACCTTCGGAAGGAACGCCTCCGATGTTTTCCAAAAAAGTATTGCAGATGCGCAGGGCAATGAAAGCAGGCGTTCCGCCATGTAATCCGTCCCAGTAATTCAAGGCGGGATCTACCACATTCTGGTTTCCCCGCGCAATATTTTCGAACTGGTAGCTTTTGAAGTTACTGCTTAGCGCGGGATATCTCGACCAAAACTCATCACAGGCCATGAAGGCTACCTGATCGTATTCCGACATGCGGGGCAGATAGGAATAGCAGGTAAAGAGGTATTTTTCGGCCATGTTGGCATTAACGAAGGCATGATCAACCGTTGCGATATTATCGGGAACAATATCCAGATAATCTTTGCATCCGGCAGAGAAGAGCAGTACAAACGGAATCACGGCGTGTTTTGCCCTGTGGAAATAATGTGCTATTTTCGTTCTATTCATTGTTTTGATTGATTAAAATGAAAGGGTTACCCCGATATTACATGCTTTTTGCAGCGGATATCCCAAACCGTTGCCGCCCATTTCCACATCCCACATTTTAAATTTGCTGAAACAAAACAGATTAATTCCGTTCACATAGATGCGGGCGTTGGTCAATCCGACTTTTCCCATGATTTTTTCAGGGAACGTATAACCGATTTCTACGGATTTCAAGCGCAGGAAAGCGCCGTCGCGCATGAACCACGTATTGAGTTTTCCCCACTGTGGATTTCCCCACTGGTCGAGATAGGCTCCCGGCGCGTTGTTGCCGTTCACATCCGTGCCAAGCCTCGGCCACATGGCGTATATGTCGCGATGCTCTTCCGACCAGTGGCTGTCGGCGTAGGCTTTCAGCAGTTGCGTTTCGTTGTTGAAAGGCGATGTGGCGTGGGCATTGATCCAGAAACTGGAACGCGCCGATCCTTGAAAGAAAAATGAAATGTCGCAATTGCGATACCCCGCCGAAAGCCCGAAGCCGTAAATAATCTCCGGATCGGTGGGGAAACCGATGGGTACGGCGTCTTCGTCGGTCACTTTTTTGTCGCGGTTCACATCGCGGTATTTGATGTCGCCGGCATGATACTCTCCGAAAGACTGTACGGGCGTGTTGGATACTTCTTCATCGTCGATGAACAGCCGTTCGGCAATCAGCCCCCATTGCTGGGACAGCGACCTCCCGGCATGCTTCCGGTATTCTTCCGGGTAATCCGGTTCTTCATATACCACAAATTCGCTGGCGGCAAACGTGAAATTCATCCTTGCTTTCAGCCATACATTTCTGCCGAGAGTGGTGCTGTAATCCATTGACCCGTCCACTCCGCGCGAACGGGCTTTTCCCACGTTGGCTTTTTCCGTTGCCGCCAGTCCCATTGTCGTGGGGATGCTTGCCCTGTCCATCAGGATGTTGCTGCGGTATTCGGTAAAATAGTCGACTTCCAGCTTCAGCCGGTTCCATAAGCCGAGTTCAACGCCCAGGTTGGTTTTCCGCGCTATTTCCCATCCGATGTCCGGATTGGCGTTTCGCAAAACGGTTACGCCGCTGCGGGAATATTGCGTTCCTCCCACGCCAAATTGCGCTCCACGATCCCAGTCGTCCATGTTCACATTGGACAGGTAGTAGAAACGGTCGTAATCGCTGCCGATGGCGTCGTTGCCCACCAGACCGTGCGTCGCTCTCAATTTCAGATGGGTGACCTTATCGGTTTTCCAAAAGCCTTCATTCGAAACCGTCCATGCAAGGCCTACCGAGGGGAAGAATCCGAAACGGCGGCTTTCGTGAAAACGTTCGCTGCCGTTGTACCCAAAGTTAAATTCTCCGAAATATTTCCCCTTGTAAGCATAGGTAGCCCGTCCGGACAGGCCGAGATTCCTGTGGGGAAGCGACAGTTGTATGTCTCCGGCGTTTCCGGTAAGGGAATTGCGCATGATGTATACCAGCATCCCGCTCGCCTGGTGGTCTTCCTTAAATGTCCGGCTATAGTTGGACATCAGTTCGATATAGGTATTTGTGGAAACTTCTTTTTTCCCTTCGTCGTATCCGAGATATTCCGTTCCTTCGTTCAGTCCTTCGAGTGTATAAGTATCTTTCTGCCGGTCGTAAAATTCGATTTTGTAATAATAGGGATTGTAGTAACGGTTTACGTCGAAGTAGGAATAGCGGGAGGTTTGGAATAATCCGCGTACGGACAGCCCTTTGATCAACGCGGAAAGGTCCTGTTCCAGTTCAAACTGGGCGTCGATCTTGCTCCGGCTGTATTCCTTGTATCCGCGTACCATCTCAGCGTACGGATTCAGGTAAGCCGCACCCGCATTCCCTGCATTGGACGCATTACCGAAAAGGATATGCCGCGTGGAGCGGTTGACTTCGTCCGGCTCAAACCAGGCGGGGAACAGGACGGGGTTGGCGTGCATTACCTGCCAGTAGACCCTGTCGCCGCCATTGAGGGGGCCGCTGTAATCGTCAAACACGGCGGACAGTTTCAGCGCCGCCCTGGTGGTTCGGGTCAGGTCGAAATTGACGTTCGAGCGCAACGAATAGGTTCGCAGCTTAATATTGCTGTTAAAGTTGTTACGCTTGTCCACTTTCAGGTTGCCGTTGTCCTGGTTCATCGTAGCGGCCAGGTAGTAGCGGGCTACCGTTCCGCCGCCGCTGGCGTTGAGGTTCAAGCGCTGTATGTCGGAATAATCGCTGATCATCATGTCATACCAGTCATTGGCGGGATATACCATCGGATTGTTTCCCCTGATCGTGTTGTCTATTTTCGTTTGCGAATAAGTCATTCCTCCCAGCGGGTTACGGGTGAGCACCGCTTCGTTTCTCAGCTGCATGTACGTAATCGGGTCGGCCGTTTCGATCTTCCGGGTCGGCGAGGTAATTGCATTTTCAAAACGCACGGAGATGTTCATTTTTCCTTCCGCGCCTTCCCTGGTCGTAATGGAAATGACGCCGTTGGCTCCCCGTGCGCCGTATACAGCCGTAGAGGTGGCGTCTTTCATGATGGAGAAATTGGCGATGTCGTCGGGTTGCAGCCGCGCCAGGTCGGTGGCGTTCGACTCGATGCCGTCAATGAGGATCAGCGGGTCTTTTTTGTATCCGAAGGTGGTGACGCCCCGGATGAAGAAGTCGGCATTGTCGGCGCCCGGTTCCCCGCTGCGCTGGTAGGAAATCAAACCGGCAATGTTTCCCGCCATCATGGTGGTTACATTGCTGGACGCTACCTTTTTCAGGTCTTTGGTACTGATGGCGACGACCGATCCTATCATGTCGGATTTTTTTTGCTTGCCGAATCCTACGACGACCACCTCCCCTATCTCGGCCGTTTCTTCTTTCAGGGAAACGACGATGACGCGCTGGCTACCGACCGTAATCTCCTGCGCGCGATACCCCACAAACCTGAACTGCAACACCGACGTATCGGCAGGCACCGTCAGTGCAAATTCGCCGTTGGCGTCGGTCGCGACGCCTGTTGTACTCCCGCGCACCAGTACGGAAACGCCCGGCAGCGGTTCCCCCACATCGTCGGATACGGCCCCTGTCACCCTGATCCCCTGCTGCGCCGCACCTCCGGAATCCGGCACGCCGTTCCCCAAAACGAACGCCTCGAACAAAAGAGCCGACAAGCACAGTATGCCCCGTATAAGCGCTTTTTCGATGATATTACTCCTGTAAAACATAAACTTGATTAATTTAATGTATGTACAACGATGGTTCGGTTGAAACCGTAATCGCCCGATTCCATCCGGAAAACGGCATAGCGATCACATATTTTTTCCGGGAGCGAAAGTAGGTCGCGATCGTCTGTTTCACTTGTAAAAGCCGGTCATCTTTTTGTAAAAGCAGACATTTTTTTTGTAAAAACTATTAATAGCTTGTAGAAATTGACCGAATTTTTATTGTTTTGCGCATCACACATGCGATTCCGGCAAACAGCTTGAAGCCACCCTGTTTGCCCCTTATTTACTTTTTTCGTCTAAGATTTTTTTTCATTTCGATTCTTTGAGAACCCAATTCGACTCCCGGAGAACCCAATTCGACCCTCAGAGAATCTGCACCATTTTGAGCCACCGGAGGCTCTCGAAAGTCGGATACCCGATACGGTGGAGTTAACCATGACCCTGACAGGTCTGCCGACCCTGTCAGGTCGGGCGCTGCTCCCGCGCCGGTGCGTCGCGCCGACCTGTCAGGCCTGATACCATTTATATATCCGTTCTACGCCTTCCTCAATTTCTATCTTGTGCTGCCATCCTAACGAATGCAGTTTGGTAACATCCGTGAGTTTTTTCACGGTGCCGTCAGGTTTATCGGCATTGAACCACAAGTCGCCCGAAAAGCCGGTTTTTTCCTTTACCAGGTTGGCAATCTCCTTAATGGAGCTGTCTTTTCCGGTTCCCACATTGATATGGGTGTTGCGGATTTCCCGGCTGTTCATCCCGGCAACGATGTCCGAAAAGCCGACCCGCTCCATGATGTAAACTGTGGCATCGGCCATTTCTTCGCTCCACAGGAACTCGCGGCGCGGATTTCCGGTGCCCCAGATTTCAACCTGTACTTTTCCGCCGGATAATCGCCTCACACCGTATTTCTCCAACACGCTCAATATCGCCTTTTCGGGGCTTTTCCCATCAATTCCTTCGATGGGGCGTTTATCCAGGTCGTGCATGACCGCCTGCATACGGTTATTTTCCAGGCATTTTCCCAGGTGGATTTTGCGGATCATGGCCGGCAGCACATGCGACGTTTCCAGATTAAAATTATCGTTGGGGCCGTACAGGTTTGTCGGCATCACTGCAATGTAGTCCGTTCCGTACTGCAGGTTATAGCTTTCGCACATCTTGATGCCCGCTATTTTAGCGATGGCATAAGGCTCATTGGTGTATTCGAGCGGAGCGGTGAGTAATTCCGTTTCCGTCATCGGCTGGCAGGCTTCCCTGGGATAGATGCAGGTGCTGCCGAGGAAGATCAGCTTTTTGACGCCGTGCAGGTACGAATGATGAATGACGTTGTTCTGGATCATCAGGTTTTCGTATATGAAATCGGCGCGATACCTGTTGTTGGCAGCGATTCCGCCCACTTTCGCCGCTGCAAGAATCACGTATTCCGGTTTTTCACGCGCAAAGAAAGCTGCTGCCGCCTTTTGATCCGTCAAGTCGAGTTCGTTCCTGTCACGCAGGACAAAGTTCGAATATCCCTTCTGTCGCAGGTTTTGCAGGATGGCCGATCCAACCAGGCCCCTGTGTCCCGCAACAAATATTTTTGCATTTAATTCCATCATTCGAAATAGTTCAGGATCCGGTAACCGCCATCCTTTAAATAATTCTCCTTTTTCATCAGGTTGAGATCGTTGGTAATCATGTCTTCGCACAGGTGCTTCAAATCATACTTGGGCTCCCAGCCTAATTTTTGCCGTGCTTTGGTACTGTCGCCAACCAGCAGTTCAACTTCCGTAGGCCTGAAATAAGCCGGATCGATGCCGATCACCGATTTCCCGATGCGTTTGCGGAAGCCTTCCAGGTAAGCCGCGCCTACCTTTTGTTCGAAAACTGCTTCGTCGATATCGCAAACACAGCCCTGTTCGTTAATGCCTTCGCCCCTGAATTCGATGGCGACGCCTGTTTCGGCAAACGACATGAGGATAAAATCCCTGATGGCAGTGGTAACGCCTGTCGAGATCACGTAATCGTCGGGGTTGTCCTGCTGGAGAATCAGGTACATCGCCCTGATGTAGTCCTTGGCATGTCCCCAGTCGCGTTTGCTCGACAGGTTCCCCATGAAAACCTTGTCCTGCAGTCCTAAAACGATACGCGACACGGCGCGGGTGATCTTCCGGGTGACAAAGGTTTCGCCCCTGAGCGGCGACTCGTGGTTGAACAGGATGCCGTTGCTGGCGTGCATACCGTATGCTTCCCTGTAATTAACCGTGATCCAGTAGGCATACAGTTTGGCGACCGCATAAGGGCTACGGGGGTAGAACGGCGTGGTTTCGCGCTGGGGTATTTCCTGCACCAGTCCGTAAAGTTCGGATGTAGACGCCTGGTAAATACGGGTTTTACCGGTCAGCCCCAGCAGGCGGATCGCCTCCAGTATCCGCAGGGTGCCTATGCCATCTGCATTGGCGGTATATTCCGGCGTATCGAAACTGACCTTGACATGGCTCATGGCGGCAAGGTTGTAGATCTCGTCGGGCCGTATATCGCCGATGATGCGCGTCAGGTTCATGCTGTCGGTAAGGTCGCCGTAATGCAGCATCAGGTTCCTGTTTTCCACGTGCGGATCCTGGTAGAGGTGATCGATCCGCTCGGTATTGAAAAGCGACGAACGGCGCTTGATCCCGTGAACCGTATAACCTTTTTTAATGAGATATTCGGAAAGATAGGCTCCGTCCTGACCTGTAATACCGGTTATGAGTGCTGTTTTTGACATGATATATGATGTGAATATGGTTCTTTGCGTCACAGGATGCAAATGTATACATTTTATATTAACATCTGTTTATTATTCCCGATTCCGATAAAACTGCTAATTTTGCACATTCAAAAATCAAAATCAAAAATGACAATGGCATCCGAAGATGTTTTCAAGAAAATTATAGCGCATTGCAAGGAGTACGGTTTCATTTTCCCGTCGAGCGAGATATACGACGGGCTGGGCGCGGTGTACGATTACGGGCAGATCGGCGCGGAACTGAAAAACAACATTAAAAAATACTGGTGGGACTCGATGGTGCTGCTCCACGACCATGTAGTGGGCATCGACTCGGCTATTTTCATGCACCCCACCATCTGGAAAGCGTCGGGGCATGTGGACGCCTTCAACGACCCGCTGATCGACAACCGGGACTCGAAAAAGCGCTACCGCGCCGATGTACTGATCGAGGATCATATCCAGAAGATCGAGGACAAAATCACCCGGGAAGTAGAAAAAGCCGCCAGGCGCTTTGGCGAAGCGTTCGACGAAACGATGTTCCGCCAGACAAACGCCCGCGCGATCGAATACCGGCAGCAGGCCGACGCCGTGCGCAGCAGGATGAACGCCGCCCTCAACAGCGACGACCTCGACGAACTGCGCCGGATCATCATCGACTGCGACATCGCGTGCCCCATATCCGGCACCCGCAACTGGACGGAAGTGCGCCAGTTCAACCTGATGTTCGCCACCGAAATGGGCTCCACCGCCGACGGCGCGCTGAAAGTATACCTCCGCCCCGAAACGGCGCAGGGCATTTTCGTGAATTACCTCAACGTGCAGAAAACCGGGCGCATGAAAATTCCTTTCGGCATCGCGCAGATCGGGAAAGCTTTCCGCAACGAAATCGTAGCGCGGCAGTTTATTTTCCGCATGCGCGAATTTGAGCAAATGGAAATGCAGTTTTTTGTACCGCCGGGAACAGAACTCGAATGGTACGAAAAGTGGAAGGAGACGCGCATGAAATGGCATCTGGCCCTGGGCATGGGCGATGAAAAATACCGCTTCCACAAGCATGCGAAGCTGGCGCATTACGCCAATGCCGCATCCGACATAGAATTTGCATTCCCCTTCGGCTTCAAGGAACTGGAAGGCATTCACTCGCGCACCGACTTCGACCTGAGCCAGCACCAAAAGTATTCGGGCAGGAAGATTCAGTATTTCGATCCCGAACTGGGCGAAAGCTACGTTCCTTACGTGATCGAAACCTCCATCGGCCTCGACCGCATGTTCCTGAGCATCGTATCGAACGCCTACACCGAAGAAAAACTGACCAGGGACGACGGGTCGGCCGACGAGCGCGTGGTGATGCGCATCCCGCCCGCCCTGGCGCCGGTAAAGCTGGCCGTGCTGCCGCTGGTGAAAAAAGACGGCCTGTCCGAAAAAGCCGCCGAAATCAGGAACAGGCTCAAATTTGAGTTCCATTGCCAGTATGACGAAAAGGATTCCATCGGGAAGCGCTACCGCCGGCAAGACGCCATCGGTACGCCCTACTGCATCACGGTAGACCACCGGACGATGGAAGACGGCACGGTAACCATCCGCTACCGCGACAGCATGGAGCAGGAGCGCGTCCCGGCAGACGGCCTGTCCGAAATCATTTCCGGGAAAGTAAGCCTGAAAGGACTGCTGGAAAAAATCGCCTGACACTGCCGGACTTGCCGCATGCCTGCCGGCGAAAAAACTGCCCGACCATCCACCGTTATGTTTCTCCACCCGCAAGATACCATATGCGCCGTCTCTACTCCTCCCGGACAGGGCGGCATAGCCGTTATCCGCATATCGGGCGGCGAAGCGTTCCGGATTTGCAGCAGGATTTTCGAGCCGGCAACAAAGGCCCTTTCGGGAGACGGCAGGGGCGGGGCCTCCATTTCGCTGGGACGCATCTGCCGCGGCCATGAGGTCATTGACGAAGCGCTGGTCACGGTTTTCCATGCGCCGCGCTCCTACACCGGCGAGGATACGGTTGAAATCAGCTGCCACGGCTCGCTGTACATCCAGCGGGAAATCCTCAGACTGCTGCTGCTCGCCGGATGTCGGATGGCCGCAGCCGGCGAGTTCACACAGCGCGCGTTCCTGAACGGGAAACTCGACCTGTCACAGGCCGAGGCGGTGGGCGACCTCATCGCAGCATCGTCGGCAGCGTCGCACCGCGTTGCCATGCAGCAGATGCGCGGAGGGTTCAGCCACGAACTGGACGCGCTGCGCGACCGGCTGCTGAACTTCGTTGCCCTGGTGGAGCTTGAACTCGACTTCGGCGACGAAGACGCAGCGTTTGCCGACCGCCGGGAACTCAAGGAACTGTCCGGACAGATCGCCGCTGTCATCCGGCGGCTGGCCGATTCGTTCGGCTACGGAAACGCCGTCAAAAACGGCATTCCCGTAGCGATCGTGGGCGAAACCAACGCCGGCAAGTCAACGCTGCTCAATCGCCTGCTGCGCGACGAGAAAGCCATCGTCTCCGAGGTACACGGCACCACGCGCGACGCCATTGAAGACACCGTCACCGTCGACGGACTGCTGTTCCGCCTGATCGACACGGCCGGCATCCGCGAAACGAACGATACCGTTGAGCAAATGGGGATCGAGCGCGCCCTGCGGAAGATGGAGCAGGCGTCCGTGGTGCTCTGGGTGATCGACCTGACAGGCGACGTGCGGAAAACAGGCCGTCTCGCCGCGCAGATCGCCGCCCGCAGGAACGGGAAGAAGCTGCTTTTGATCCTCAATAAGGCCGACAGGCTTACCGACGGGGAACGCGAGCGGAAAACCGCATATTACAGCGGATGGAACGAGGAATACCTGGTTATTTCGGCCAGAGAGGACGCCGATATTGCCGCGCTCGAGCGCAAGCTGGTGGAAGCGGCCGGCATTCCGCAAATCGGCGAAAATGACGTGACCGTCACCAGCCTGCGGCACTATGAAGCGCTCGTGAAGGCGCTGTCGGCCATCGAACGGGTGACGGAAGGACTGTATTCCGGCATTTTCGGGGAATTTCTTTCGCAGGACATACGGGAGTGCATCTCACACCTGAACGGGATCACCGGAAAACAGATCGGCACGGAGGAGGTACTCGGGAATATATTCGGCAGGTTCTGCATCGGGAAATAACGGGCGGACCGCTCTGTCCGGACCGCGGAGCACGCAGGTCGCCGCAGTTTTTTTCCGGCGGCGGCCTGCGCGCTCCGCGGGAAATCTATTCAATCTGTGTCATCTGCATGCCTTTGGATTTATTAATTTATTAATTTTGAATTTTGAATGATCGGTTTATAAAATTCAAAATGTATCACTGTTCGCCGTCTCCGGAAAAAGTTTTGTTCACCCCCCCCCCCCCGATATTAAACATAAATGGGGCGTAACGCCCTGCCGTCTCGCGAACGCTGCGGCTGCCGGGAAAACCGCCCCCGGCGCACAGGGCATATCCCCGCATGCTACTGCGCGTTCGCACAAGTTTCCGGAGTATACAAATAACCTTCCGGAGTATACAAATAACCTTCCGTTGTATACAGCGAGCCTTCCGTTGTATACAACGAACCCTTCGGGGTATACAACGAACCCTTCGGGGTATACAACGAACCTTTCGGAGTATACAACGAACCTTTCGGAGTATACAAATAACCTTTCGGAGTATACAGCGAACCTTTTTTCGCATGCGAAAAATGTTTTGACGCATGCAAAAAATGTTTTGGCGCATGCGAATTTTTCACGGCGTCATCCGGCAAAACCGGGGAACAGTCCGTCCGGACACGGCGACATCTCCCATATTCCATTATAAAGACCTGTTCCATGGAAAAGGAGAACGCGCATATCGAACTGTTGAGCCTGCTGAGTCAGGATGACGAATCCGCCCTGAAAAAGCTGTACCACCTGTATTACGACCGCCTGTTCCGATTTGCCATGCACCTGGTAAAAGACGAGATGTCGTGCGAAGAAATCATTTCGGATCTGTTTTTCAATATCTGGCAAAACAGGAAAAAGCCGGCATTCATAAGGGATCTTGACGCTTACCTGTTTGCCTCCGTCAGGAACGGGTGCCTGAAGCATATCGACAGGGAAAGCCGCCGCCCGAAAGGCGAAGCGCTCTCTGCCTCCGTCGAGTACATACCCGACGGGAGCGATCCCGAAAATATGGCGATCACCGGCGAGCTGAACCGGGTTTTATCACGCGCCGTCGAATCGCTTCCGGAGCGGTGCCGCGTCATCTTCAAGCTGGCGCGCGAAGACGGGCTCAAATACAGGGAAATTGCCGACATTCTCGGCATATCGGTCAGAACCATCGATGCGCAAATGACGATCGCCCGGCAAAAAATCGAAGCAGTCCTTCAAAAATATTTCAGGTAGAGACGTGGCATGCCACGTCTCTACTATATCATAATTTTAGCCCGCGCATGGTATAAAACAGATTATTTTCATTTCCTTTTAGGTGATTCCGTTTTTTCGCCGGTCTATATGTGTGTAAAGGCATCACTGTATCATGGCTGAGGAAAAAAAAGGACAAAAAGCGGCGGGCGAGCGTCCCGCGATCGAAAAAATAAGGTATACCACTCATCATCCTTCCAAAAGGTATGCTGCTGAAAACTCTTTTCCGCATCTTATGGAGCGTATCCGCCGCGCTTCGGAACCGGAACGGAAGCCGCGCCGGCTGTACCGGTGGCGGTACGCGGCTGTGGCCGCATCCGTTGCGTTTTTGCTTGCTGCGGGCTACCTGACGGTTTCGCGCGAGCGGGCGGAGGTGCAGCCGCATGTGCTGACAACGGAAGGCGAAAGGAAGGAGTTCCTGCTTCCGGACGGAAGTTCGGTGTGGCTGAACGCGGAGAGCAGGCTGCTGTATACGGACGCCTTCGGCCGCGCGGCAAGGGAAGTGGAGCTGGCGGGCGAAGCGTACTTTGAGGTGGAAAAGGACGCCGGACGCCCCTTTGTCGTCCGTGTGGGCGAAATGAGCGTACGGGCGCTGGGCACAAAGTTTAACGTGCGTGCATATCCGCATCAGCCCGAAATAATGACCACGCTGGTGGAAGGATCGGTCAGGTTCGAGCGGACGCCGGCTGACGCGCACGGTACCGTTCTCCGTCCCGGCCAGCAGCTCTCCTTCCGGAAGGAGAGCGAAAGCCCGGTTGTCCGCAATGTTGACTGCGCGCAGTACGTCGCCTGGAAAGACGGGATGCTGGTTTTCAGGCAAACGCCGGTGAAGGATGCGTTTGCCGAGATGGAACGCGCTTTCCGGATCAGGATCGTGACCGCGAACAGCGCGCTGGACAGCCGGAAGATTACCGGCCGCTTCGGCGTGGAGCACCAGCCGGAGGATATTTTAACCGTGATGCAGGAAACCCTGCCGTTTCACTATGAAGTGAAGGCAGATACCATTTTTATCAAGTAGCCTGAATACCTGCATGAACACATATATGAACCGACCTTACCGAATTGCCTATGGAGAAAAAAAGGATTGAGCAAACGTAAAACAGGGAAATGCGACCAACATTCCCCTGTCCGACAGTTTTTGAAAATAAACAAACGTGTTCAGAATTATATATTTATTTATCATCAAAAAATCGAACAAATCTATGCATTTATTTGAAAAGTATCAAAGATTTATCATCTCATCTCAAATACAAAAAATTTTAATGATCACAAAGCTTTCATGCATCCTTACCGGGATAAGCATTTTAACGTTAACGGCCGAAGTCTATTCGCAGTCGACAAAGTTTTCGGTCGAATACCGGGACGTTTCGCTGGAGACTGCGCTGAACGGGATCGAAAGCCAGAGCGATTTTTCCTTTTTCTATACGGATCAGGTCGATCTGAGCCGAAAGATAAGCGTGCGGATCAAAGAGGGCAACATCTCGGAAGTGCTTGACGCGATTTTTTCCGGAACCGACATCGGCTATAAAATCCGGGACAGGCAGATCATTATTCACGCGAAGGAAAAGGAAATCCGGACGGTGAAACAGCCGGGGATCAGGATTACGGGCGCCGTATCGGAAAATTTCGGTCCGCTTCCCGGCGTCAACGTGATTGTCAGGGGAAGCGCCGCGGGCACGACGACCGACGCCAACGGCGAATTTTCGATCACGGTGCCCAGCGATACCTCCGTGCTGCAGTTCCGGTTTATCGGGTATCAGCAGCAGGAAATCGTGGTCGGCAACCGGCGAATCATCGCCGTGACGATGCAGGAAGCGACCACCGATATCAGCGAGGTCACCATTGTCGCCTTCGGGCAAAAGCAAAAAGCAGTCAGCATGCTGGCATCCGTATCCTCCATCAACCCCCAGGAGCTGAAAGTGCCGAGCAGCAACCTGACCACAGCCATGGCGGGACGTATTGCCGGCGTCATCTCCTACCAGCGCAGCGGCGAGCCGGGCGTGGATAACGCCGACTTCTTCATCCGCGGAGTCACCACGTTCGGCTATAAAAAGGATCCGCTGATCCTGATCGACGGCGTTGAATTAACATCCGACGACCTGGCGCGCCTGCAGGTGGACGACATTGCCAGCTTCTCGATCATGAAGGACGCCACGGCAACCGCCCTGTACGGCGCGCGCGGCGCCAACGGCGTGATCCTGGTGACCACCAAGGAAGGCCGGGAGGGGAAAACGCAGGTGTCGATCAGGCTTGAAAACTCTTTCTCGTCGCCGACGCAAAGCGTGGAGCTGGCAGACCCGATCACCTACATGATCATGAACAATGAAGCGGTAAAGACAAGGGATGCGCTGGGCGCCCTGCCCCACAGCATGCAAAAAATAGCCTATACCGAAGCCGGCGTGAATCCGTACGTATTTCCGGCCGTTGACTGGTACAACATGCTGTTTGACGAACGCACGGTCAATCAGCGCGTGAATCTGAACATCAGCGGCGGCGGCCCTGTAGCCCGTTACTATATTGCGGGCACGTACAACAGGGACAACGGGAACCTGAAAGCCGACAAAAGGAATAATTTCAATAACAACATCAATATCAACAAATACCTGCTGCGCGCCAACGTGAACGTGAACGTCACCAGGAGTACCGAGGCCATCGTGAAGCTGCACGCAACCATGGACGATTATTCGGGCCCTATCGACGGCGGCACCACCATCTACGAGAAGGTGATGCAAACAAGCCCGGTGCATTATCCGGCTTATTTCGAACCGGACGATGCATACCGGTACGCCGAGTATATCCTGTTCGGGAATTACGGCACCGGAAATTACATCAATCCCTATGCCGACATGGTGAAAGGGTACAGGGATACCAAGCAGTCGCTGATGCTGGCCCAGTTTGAACTCAGGCAAAAACTGGACTTCATCACGGAAGGATTACACGCCCGCGCGATGTTCAACACAACCCGTCGTTCCGTCTACGGCATCCGGCGCGCCTACAGTCCCTACTATTTCCAGATCGGCAGCTATGATTCGACCCGGGATCAGTACACGCTTTTCCCGCTAAACGGCAACTCGGGCACCGACTTCCTGACGACTGCGGAAGATAAGAAGAACGTGGCCACGACGACCTATTTCGAATCCGCCTTAAATTATGACCGTACTTTTGCAGAAAAGCATGACGTCAGCGGATTACTGGTGTTCATCATGAGGGACGAACTGAGTTCGGTAGACAACAACAATCTGCAAAAATCGCTGCCCGCCAGAAATATGGGATTATCGGGACGCTTTACCTATGCTTACGGCGCCCGTTATTTCGTGGAATTTAACTTCGGCTACAACGGTTCCGAAAGATTTGCCAAAAACGAACGCTACGGATTCTTTCCCTCGGCGGGACTGGGCTGGATGGTTTCCAACGAAAGCTTCTGGGGCGAATCGCTGAAAAGCGTTATTTCCAAGCTGAAACTGAAAGGCACCTACGGACTGGTGGGGAATGACGCCATCGGAGATGTGAACAGCCGGTTTTACTACCTGTCGGAAGTAAACCTGAGTTCCGGCAATTATGCGTATACGTGGGGGCAAATGTTCAACGAGACCAAAAACGGCGTGGTCATCAACCGCTACGCCAACCCGACCATTAGCTGGGAAACATCAAGGAAAACCAACCTGGGAGTGGAAGTCGGACTGTTCGATCAGTTAGAGCTCCAGGCGGATATTTACCGCGACTACCGGTACAACATTCTGATGGCGCGCGAATCGATCCCCGGGACCATGGGGCTGCAAACCGATATTCAGGCCAATATCGGCGAAGCGGTCAGTAAGGGGATCGATTTTTCGCTGGATTATAACTGGTCGGTCAACACGGATTTATGGATTTCCGTAAGGGCGAACTACACGTATGCCACCAGCGAATATAAAGTGTATGAAGAACCCGATTACAGCGATACCCCGTGGCGTTCGCGGGTGGGACATCCCATCGGCCAGGAGTGGGGATATGTAGCCGAACGCCTTTTCGTGGACGACGCCGAAGTGAGGAACTCTCCGGTACAAACCTTCAGCGAGTACAAAGGGGGCGACCTGAAATATGTGGACATCAACGGGGATTCGCAGATCACGGCGATGGACCAGGTACCCATCGGCTATCCTACAACGCCGGAAATTGTGTATGGCTTCGGGTTCTCTGCCGGATATAAGGGATTCGACCTGTCGTGCTTCTTCCAGGGACTGGCCCGGGAAAGCTTCTGGATCGATACCAAGAAGACCGCTCCCTTTATCAATACAGGCGACTTTAGCGGGTATATCGGACAAAACCAGGTTTTAAAGGCTTACGCCGACAGCTACTGGTCGGAAGAAAACCGGGATCTGTATGCTCTGTGGCCCCGCCTGTCCACCATACAGGTAACCAACAATACCCAGCGCAATACATGGTTTATGCGCGACGGCTCATTCCTGCGCCTGAAAACGCTGGAGTTCGGATATACCTTTCCTGAAAAATGGACGCAAAAGCTGAGAATGACTTCGGGAAGGCTGTATTACAGCGGAACAAATCTATTGTGCTTCAGCAAATTTAAACTGTGGGATCCGGAAATGGCAGGCAACGGTTTGGGATATCCTGTCCAGCGCGTACATAATATCGGTATTAACCTATCCTTTTAACGACATCGAAAATGCAAAAAATCATCATCATCTACAGTATCATCCTCATGGCAGGTCTTAGCTCCTGCGATTATCTGGATGTAGTCCCGGAAAAAGTAGGGACAGTTGAATACGCCTTCGGCGACAGGCAAAGAGCGATCGGCTACCTTGCCACCTGTTATTCCTTTATCCCCCTGTTTGAGAATGAAGGGAGCAACCCGGGACGCACCGTCGGCCCCGAGTCCTTCCAATATCAGGCAGGCGAGAACAACGGGAACAGAATCACCCGTCTGGGCAACAATATTACCAGCCCGTACATGAACTACTGGGACGGCGGTGGCGGCGTAGCCAGCGGAACCGTCACCGTGAACGGTATCAAGGAGAGCCAGAGCAAGGATATGTTCACGGCTTTGCGCTGCTGTAACGTCTTTCTGGAAAATATTCACCATGTCCCGGATTTGAACGCCTACGAAAAAGACATGTGGGCGGCGGAAGTAAAATTCCTAAAAGCCTTTTATCACTGGTGGCTGGTACAGCTATACGGCCCGATCCCCATTGTACGCGAAAACCTTCCGGTTGACGCTTCTCCCGAAGCCGTACAGATATACAGGGAACCGATTGAGGAGGTGATATCCTACGTCGTCGAACTTTTGAACGACGCCATAGAATACCTGCCGGACGTAGTCGATACTGAGATTACGGATTTGGGCAGGATTACCAAACCTGTAGCCATGACCCTGAAAGCGAAAGTTCTGGTTTTTCACGCCAGTCCCTTTTTCAATGGAAATACCGGTTATGCCAATTTTGCGGATAAAGACGGGAAACCGCTTTTTCCCGCCGGTTATGACGCACAAAAATGGGTCAAAGCTGCAGAAGCTTGCCGGGAGGCTATTGAGTACTGTGAAAGCTTAGGATACACTTTATTCAAATATGAAAAGCCGCTGGGGGCTAAAATGACCGATTCCACGATGCATGTATTAACCCCGTCCTCATTAGTGACCACGCCATGGAATAAAGAATTGATATGGGCTTTATCCAAGGCCGACGTAACGACGGTGCAACAGAACTGCATGCCCATGCTGACGGGCGCGTTCAGACAGGCAAACCTGAGATCCCGCTTTTCCCCGACCATGTCTTCCATCGAAACCTATTATTCGAGTCACGGCGTACCCATTGAAGAAGACAATAGCTGGATTGCCGGCAACTGGTATAACGACCGCTATCATATCGCACGGGGAGATGACGACCACCGCTTCGTCATCGAAAAGGATTATCCGACCGCCCGCCTGCATCTGAACAGGGAATACCGGTTTTACGGGAGCGTGGCTTTCGACGGCGGACTCTGGTTCGGCGCCGGCGTCACCAATGCATCCGAACTGAACCAGATAACGATTCAGGCTAAAGGCGCTGCCGTTGCCGGAAAACAGGGAATCGAAAGATATTCGATTACAGGATACCTGATCAAAAAATTAGTATCCGTCAATACGGCCGCCCCTAACAATTCGTTTTCCGCGCAGAGGTACTCCTGGCCGGTCTTGCGTTTGGCCGATCTGTACCTGTTATACGCCGAAGCCCTGAACGAAACGATGGAAACGCCCAGTATGGAGGTGCATAAATACATCAATGAAGTAAGGACGCGTGCAGGATTGGAACCTGTAGAAGACAGCTGGCGCCAATATTCCGTTAATTCCGCCAAATATACCACGCGCGACGGAATGCGCGATATTATCCATCAGGAACGCATGATCGAACTGGCTTATGAAGGACATTACTACTTTGACATACGCCGGTGGAGCGGCGGCACAAAACGAGGCCGCTACGATATCATGACCGAAATGAACAATCCGATCAAAGGATGGAATATTGACGGAGAAACAGCCGAAGACTATTACCATACAAGGATTGTCGCTACTCCTAAATTTTCATTCCGCGATTATCTGTGGCCCATTAAAGAAGCCGCCAGGACAAAAAACGGAAATCTGATACAAAATCCCGGATGGTAATAAAAACGATTCATTCATTAAAAAAATCAAGCAGATGAAAAAGAAAGTATTCATATTATTGCAAGTATTGTCAGTTGTCTTCATATCTTCATGTAAAGAAGATGACAGGGGCCAGTATCCCGTAGACCGGACTCCACCGAAAAAAGTGGACAACGAACGGGTGTTGAAACAATTCGGAGGAGGTGTTACGATTGGGTATGACATTCCCGACGATAAGGATTTATTATACGTGAAAGCCACATATACCCTGGACACGGGTACGCCGATGGAGATCAAATCATCATTGTATGAAACGCAAATGAATATCATCGGATTCTCCCGGGAAGGCGATCATCAGGTTGAACTCAGGGCCGTCGACAGAAGTCAGAACGAATCGGAACCGGTCTATTTGGATATCCGGCCTCTGGATTCTCCGATACATGCCATTTTCCAATCGCTAAGCGTATTCAGTGATTTTGGGGGCGTGCAGCTCCAATGGGAAAATGAGGAAGAGTTTGATATTACGGTAATGGTCAGCAAGCCGATCACAGCAGGAAGCGAATTAACGGAATCCGTGGTCAATTTCTATTCCAAAGCCAGGGAAGGGAAAAACAATGTACGCGGATTCCCCTCCCGGGAACAGGAGTTTCTGTTCCAGATTCAGGATCGCTGGGGCAACACGACGGATGTATTGAGAGATACCTATCTTCCGAAATATGAAGAAGAATGTAATAAGGCGCGCTTTCTACGCTGGAACGGAGACCCCGATATTCCGTACAATCAGTACAGCGCTTCATGGACCATCGAAAATTTATGGAACAGCGTATACAATGCAGGAGCCAGCACCGGCGGCTTCCATACCCGTACGGGATCGGATCCGCCGGCAACTAAAATCACTTTCGATTTAGGCGCCGTATACACGTTAAGTCGTTTTAAAATATGGCACAGACCAACTAAAGATTGGGTTTTTACTCATGGAAATCCGAAAAAGTTCACCTTATACGGTTCCGAAACGCCGGCGGCCAGGATGGAATATGACAATTCCGGGAATCCGGAACATGCAGCGTTTCAATGGAAGAAGATCGGTGAATTTGATACGGCAAAACCATCCGGTTTACCGGTCGGAGAGAACTCGGATGAAGATATCCAGGTTGCCGGCGTCGACGGTATAGATTATACGCTTCCTATTGAAACAACCGTTCCTGTTCGTTATATCAGGATGGATGTTCTTGAGATGTGGGGTGGAACCCTTGACTTTCTGCATATGATGGAAATGTCTTTTTGGGGTGAACCGAAAACCGAATAATTCATTCATAAAAAAGTAAAAAAATGAAAACATATAACGTCTTTGTCAGTTTATTATTCCTGTCTTTGTTTTTGGGGATTTCCTGTTCCGATATGAATGACCTGCATGACGAATACCTTAGAGACGGGGAAACTACTTATATCGCCATATTTGATTCTATTCAGGCCTTTTCCGGCAGAGAAAGAATACAAATACAATACTGGCTGTCAGACCCAAAAGCCAGGCATGTGAAAATATATTGGGATTTGCGGGCCGAATCGGTAACCGAAGACATTCATGTCACGACGCCGGATCATCCCGGCGTCATCTGGATAGAGAATCTTTCCGAAGGAAGCATCAGCTTTGAGATGCTTAATTATGATGAAAATTTCGAAGACTTTTCCATTACCATGAATTTTACAAAAAGCGTATACGGTGAATTTTACCAGTCATACCTGGCTAATCGCTTAGTAAAAAGTTACAGTTACGATAAAAGCAATCAAAAAGTAACCATTAACTGGGTTTCCGCAGTGTATGACAATGCTGTCGGTACGGAAATAAAATACCGGAACACGGAAGGGGAAGAAACCGTTGTAGAGTTTCCTATGGAGCAGTCAACCCTGGTAATAGAGAATTTACCGGAATTAAGCGTTTTGGAATTTCGTACCCTGTATTTACCCGAAGAAACCGGTGTAGATACTTTTTACACGGATTACACTTCTTTTCTGGTAGAAAATCCCGAACCCGAAGTAACCGGATTTCCTGTGACCGGAAAAACAGGAAAAACCATCAGCTTTACAGGGACAGATCTGGACGCAATTGAAGAGGTCTGGTTTGGAGATCAACCGGGTACAATCGGCAGCGCCACCGCTACGACTCTTACCGTAACGCTTCCGGAAGCCGGCGAATTACCGGCAGGTAGCGTCATTCTCAAAATCAAATACGCAGGAACAAAAGAAAAAATTATTTCAACGAATTTTGAAGTAACATATCCTCTTGTGTATAAATGGGAAAACGTCACATTGTATGGGCCAGGCAATGCGAATGCGGCGCTCTTTAATTTGGAAACGGGAACGTCTGTAGATCCGTGCACGTATAAAGACAATTATCAAAACATCGCCGGGCCATTCATCGTGATACGGGGCGCCACCGGCGGAATCCAGATAAGCAGTACAAGATTAAACAATGCGACCAGCCAGTTTAAATGCGAAGGCGCTGCAATCCCTAATCAGATAGGGAACAGGGAAGTTCGGTTTAATCAGGTGTTTGCAAGTAATGAAAATGAGCTGCCCTATTATAACGCCGTTAAAAACGGAACGTTGACCTCTCTGACTGTGGCCGAGTTGCAAGCCGCCGGTTTGTTGAGTTCTCCCAAACAGGTAGCACGCTGTAAAGGAGATGCCGAAGTCGAATATAACACGACCAACAGGGAAGGGATGCACGTCGGAGGCGTTACCCTGTTTATGGCCTGGTCAGGACCAACCAACAGCGGAAACCCGGTAAATGTAGGTTTTATTGAGCTTGTAAGCATTGACAGAACCAGTGATGCCGATTCAAATGGCAGCATGACCGTTAATATTTATTATGCCGAGGAATAATTCATAACTGTTTGAAGAGGCTATCCGGTCGGATAGCCTCTTTCATATATGATTGCAGCGTCAATGCCCTCGGAAGAGATCCGACATGATATCGTTGATGCGACAATAGTTTGAACTTATCTATATTTTTAAAACAACAAAATTTAAGCAAATGAAAAAGCATTTCCTATTTTCTTTATGTTTCTATTTTTGGGGGACATTACTGAATGCGCAAATTCATCCTTCCGCTTTGGAGGATATTCCTTCGTGGAACGGAAACCCGACCGTGGCGGCGCCGATTAAAGGCTTCACAGGAGTGGGACTTTCAGGATGGGTTGCCTATGGAAGAAACTGTATCGACTGCGCCACGACACACCGGATCAAAATAGCCCAAGGTGCGGCCAATTATTTGCAATTTCCGGAATTAACCGGTCTCGGCCGATTGAAAGTATACATCATGAAAGGCACTTCGGACAACGGCGCTCATGAAATGATCCTTGAAAAACTCATGGATCAAAATACGGGTACATGGGGAGAAGTGGAAAAAGCATCCGTAGAAACTCCATCCAGCAGTTGTTACCTGTTGACGTTCGGGGAAAACGGAGATCTCTCCGAAGGGCCGGTCACCATCCGTCTCAGGAATGTAAATTCGCCCGGCAGCCTGTGGTTGCTTAGCTTAGTTGCAACGGCGTATGGAGATGACGGGTCGGAAGGTTTTCCATCCTATACCATCCGTAATGATATGCCGAAAGCAGGATTGGGGCCTGTACCCCACCCGACCAATGCAGCCCCGTGGCAATCCGATCTGTTGAAAATCGATCCTGCAGGACGGTTGACTTATATTCCCGACAATCATGGATTCGTACTTCCCGATTTCAGTCATGCCGGCTATAAGAATGGCGACGAAGCGATCCCGAACGTGCCGGTGGTAAAAACCATCAAGCCGGTTAAAGGTGATAATACCAAACATATCCAGGATGCGATCAGTGAAGTAGGCGCCATGCCGCCGGTGAACGGCATCAGGGGCGCATTGTTGCTCGAAAAGGGGTTATATCGTGTCATCGGCCCTGTCTATGTGAATTTCGAAGGGGTTGTTTTGAGAGGCGTCGGCAATGATGCCGATACTGCACGGTCAACGGTTATTTACGATATATACAAAGACCCTAATGCCTCAGCCGGACGAAAGGTGCTGGTGCTGGGAAACAAATCGAACGACAACTGGGATAACGGGAAAAACAATGAAGAAAATATCACGGATGATATCGTTCCGGCAGGATCGTTCACCGTACATATCAACCGGAATGAAAATTACCGGATCGGAGACCCGGTATGTATCCATCATCCGTGTACCGAAGCATGGCTTCAGGCTGTCGATTACGGCGATGTGGTCAATTCCGACGGATCGAGCGGAACGCCCTGGAATACTTCTACCGCGCCGGTTTATTACCACAGGTATGTCAAAAATATAAGGCATACGGGATCGGTTAGTGAAATAACGCTGGACGCACCGGTTTTTTATACGCTGAATAAATCCTTATCGCAAAGTAAAATATACCGTTTCAACCGTACGGCATACCGGAATATAGGTATTGAAAACCTGAGAATAGACATTGCCAATGAAGGCATACCGGACGATTACCATGCATGGGATGCCGTTACTTTCACCAATATGGAAAACGGCTGGGCAAAAAACGTGGTAGCGATGCATTTCGGACAGGCCGGTTTTGTAACGACGCGCAGCACGCGTCTTACCATCGAAAACTGTTGCGCCCTCGATCCCGTCGGAACGGTTACCGGAGGAATGGGCTACAATTTCAATACATACCACCGTTCACAACAAATCCTTTTCAAGGATTGCTATGCCCGGGCCGGACGGCATAATTTCATATCCAACGGAGCCTCTACAACATCCGGTTGCGTGGTATATAACTGCAAATCCGAAGGATCCAGGGGATCCAGCGAGGGACACCGGATGTGGACACAAGGTATGCTATTCGACAAGTACGAAGATTTTAATCCGATCACGGGCGAAAGCACCACGGCAACCGGCACATTGGGCTTTTTCTGCCGTATGGACATGGGGTCGGGTCATGGTTGGGCTATGGCGCATGGCGTTCTATGGAACTGTAATGTACAGACCGACCGCAGCACGCCCGAAGCCATTGCCAATTCCCCCAAGGGCGCCAGAAGTGTGGTATATTGCGAAAAACCGCCGACAGCGCAGAATTACGCCATCGGTTGTTACACCCATAATGCTTCGGACATCCGTGCATACAAAAAAACCGCCGGTTACATCGAAGGCTCCAACAGGGCCGGCCTGCAACCTGCTTCCCTCTATGAAGCGCAATTATATGCCCGTAACCTGGACGTATCGCTCGCCATTACCTCGCAACCGGAAGGAGGAGAGCTTTGTGCAGGCTCCGGGCTGGAACTGTCGGTTGGCGTAATAGCGCCCGACATCAGTCAGGTAACCTTGCAATGGAAAAAAGACGGAATTGCCATTCCCGGTGCCACCGGAAACAGTTACACGCTGACACAGGCGTCACCGCCTGATGCCGGAACTTATACGGTAGAGGTCACCGATCCTTCGGGAACTCTGGTGAGCGATCCTGCATCCATCACAGTTGTCGAACAGCTTCCGGACATCACATTCAAAGATTTTCCGGAAAACTTTTACAGGGAATCGACTTATCACATTGAAGCGACCGGCATCATAGACGAAAATTATCCGGGTATCCGCTACTTATGGACCTATTCGGGACAGGATGTCGTACTGACGGATCCTTCATTGAATCCGGTTGAAATGATCATCGGTAAGAAGCCGGATAACGGCACATTGAAAGTTGAAGTATCCCGGAATGCCTGTGCTCCGAAAAGAGCGGATAAATATGTGGTGATAGAGCAGATTACCGGATACCGGGATCAGTGGGTCGAACAGGTAAAATTATATCCCAATCCGGCAGCGACGGAAGTACACATTGTAAGCCGGCAAGCAATGGAACACATCAAAGTAACCGACATTTCCGGAAGAACCGTTTTCTCGCAGCCTGTAGATAAAGGATCCGACGAATATATATTATCCGTGGCAAACTATAAGAAAGGCGTGTATTTCGTACACGTCAGGACATCGTCCGGCGCCATATCCTATAAAATGATCAGAGAATGAGGTTGCATCCGTATGTAATAATTACATACGGATTTCTATTATTTTTTACCTGCATGAGGTATTTGCTTGATGTCCGGACAATAATCCTTTTATGCTTCGATATCTGTTGCCATTTCTGATACTGGTTTCCTGCAGTGATATAAAATATACTCCAGGGATGAGGGAAACCTTTGAACTGGCAGGAAAGAACCGCCGCGAGCTGGAAAAAGCGCTGAAACATTACAGCCGTTCCCCAAAAGACAGCTTGAAACTGGATGCAGCTATTTTTCTCCTGGAAAATATGGCAGAATATTACGCTTATGACACCTCCGACCTGCATTTTTATCATCCGGTTTTGTATGATATGGATTCTTTGAGACATTATACGGCGTCGCAACGTCTTACTTTGGAAAATAAATGGGATTCGCTCAAACAAAAATATCCTTTACAAAAGCACGTTTACGAACGTACTTATCCGGATGCTGCTCGTATCACGGCCCGTTACCTGACCGGACATATCGATCTGGCCATGGAAATATGGAAGAATAATCCATATAAGGATAGCATTACCTGTGAAGATTTTTGGGAGTATGTCCTGCCATACCGGAAAAAACAAGGCGCATCGCCGGAAGATTGGCAAACCTTTTTTCATTCACGCCATGCCGATCACCTGGATAAATACTTTCCACAACCCTTATGGGTCGCTATCGATTCGCTGTTCTACCAATACCGCTCCTTCCGGTTTTCCCGTTCCATCACCGATTATCCCTATCTGAAAGTGAAAGATATGCTCATTTCTAACCATAGCGTTTGTTTCGAACGTTGCTGGTTCAATACGATGATGCTTTCCTCCATCGGTATACCTTCCACCATCGATTATATTCCCGCATGGGCCAACCGGCATGACAATCATTTCTGGAATACGATACAATTGAAAGACAATTTTTACGCCGTCGGGACAGCATGGAGCGAGGAACTCTGGAAATATAAGAAACTCTACAATAATACCAGCACCGACAGTTTGCTGGGAAATTTCCGGATACCCAAGGTTTATCGGTATACCTACCGGAAACATGATGAAGGCCCCATATCCGACGAAAGGATAGATCAGGAAGACATTCCTGCGTTTTTCCACAACACGAACCATATAGATGTATCCCGGGAGTATTTTACAGTCCATGATGTGCATATAGAGGTTAATCCCGTACATGATTCCCCGTATTGTTATTTATGCGTATTTAATGACGGCCAGTGGAAACCGGTGCAGTGGGGAACATATGAAAAAGGACAAGCTTTGTTCAGAGATATGGGCTGCGGCATTGTATACCTGCCGGCTTTTTACAGCAAAAGGAAAATCTTACCTGCCGGTCCGCCGTTCATCCTGGAACAGGACGGAACGATACGACCGCTGAAAGCTACGGGAAATACACAAACCATCAGGGTAGAGCGTATCCGGGAATATTGGCGCCGGGATGACGCATGGGGCGGCGAACGCTTGCTGGGGGCAACTGTTCAGGCAGCCAACTTTCCCGATTTTTCAGATGCCGAAGACCTGATAAAGATCACTGAAGTCATGCATATATCCGAATATTTCAAAGTGCATCCTTCGCGGAAATACCGTTATGTCCGTTTTGTTTTCAAGAAAGAAAACAATCCGGAAATACCTGCGGACAGGATAAGAGCATTGTACGGAAAGCTGACCGAAGTGGAGTTTTTCAACCGTTCGGGACGGCTCGCCGGCGAGATCATCTGTTCTGCCGATGTGGAAAAGGACAATGCCGGAAAAGCTCTTGACGGCGATTGGTATACCAGTATGCTGACCATACGGGTGGCAGGAAATCCAACCGACCCTACCTGGATAGGCTTGGATTTCGGATCGCCCCGGCAGATCGCCGGCATAGAAGTAGCGGCTTTCAATGACGACGCCTTTATTTATCGCGGTTATGACCACAAACTTTTCTACTGGGATAAGGGCTTCTGGCATCCGCTGGCTACACAAAAAGCTACCGGAAAATATATCGAATTTTCCGGGACGCCCGAAGGAGCCTTGTTAAGTCTCAAATGCACGGGACAACAGTTGAAAGAACGCATTTTTACCTACGAAAACGGACAACAGGTATGGTGGTAAAAGCTAAAATAACCATCACGGAATACACAACGGGCGCATTGCTTCTTGCCCTTTTCCTGACGGTATGCATCACCGATCCGGCGCTTTGGCGGGGAATGATCACGGCAAAGTATTTCCATTTTACCACAGTTATCTGTTTTGCCGTACCGGTAGCGGGTTATCTGCTCGTTCGCCGCAAATGGTCTTTTCCCCTTATGCGGATAGCCGATGTTGCAACGGCATTATTCGTATCGTACGTAATTGTCCACCGGATGGTCATGGGAGGAGGCCGGGATATGCAATGGTGGCTTTTTTTGCTGATGATCCCCTTTTATGCTTTCATACGCGCTTTTTTCGAAAACAGGAACGGGATACGCACACTAACGACAGTGATCCTGATCATGATGCTGATAGAAACTCTCTGGGGAATACTGCAACTCTGCGGAGTTTTGCCTTCCTTCCATAAATCTTTCCGGGTTACAGGGTCGTTGTTTAATCCCGGCCCTTATGCCGGTTTTGTGGCAACGGGTATTCCTCCGGCCTGCGGACAGCTTTTTTCCCGCAATACTTTACGATGGGAACGGATGCTGGGTGTTGCCGTCCTCCTTGGCTCGCTGGTCGTCCTTCCGTTTACCGGAAGCCGCGCTGCATGGCTGAGCGCATTAACCGGAATTGCCGTAGCCGTATGGTGCGGATATGCCGGCAGGAAATTGAATAGCCTGCCTGTTTCGACTCGCCGGCGCAGGCGAGCAGTTGTCGTTGCAGTACTGATCATTCCGGCTACAGTAATGTTATACGGCATGTACCATATGAAAAAAGATTCAGCCGACGGACGCCGGCTGATCTGGAAGGTGTCGGCATCTATGGTGAAGGAGCATCCTTTGTCCGGAACAGGAACCGGCCGTTTTGCCGCCGTATACGGACAGGCACAGGCCGATTATTTCCTTTCGGGAAAGGGAACCGAAGCACAGGCTATGGTCGCCGACCATCCGGGCTACGCCTTTAACGAGTTGATTCATATCGCTGTCGAATTGGGGATTCCAGGTTTGGCATTGTTCCTGTTGATGGTCATATCAGCTTTACTTTCCGGATATCGTCCCGAATTATTCGGGAAACATCTTTTCATATCCGGGGAGGAAACCGCATCATTGGGAAAAATTTCTGTAGCGTCCGGGGGAAAGTATTATCAAGCTGCTATACCGACTTTTCTTGTGTTTGCAACATTTTCCTATCCTTTCGACGTATTGCCGCTAGCCTGTCTGTTTGTCGCTTTCCTGGCCGTAGCCGCCTCGCAAACGCCCCCATTACGGAGGCAACCCGCTTTCCGTTGGCATGCCGCAGGGTGGTTGGCAGTCCTGCTGCTTACGGTAACCGTGACATTCCGGGTATTGCCGCGCCGACAAAGCTACCGCGACTGGCAGGAAGCCCACCTATTGTTCCGCTCGGGCGCTTACCGCGATGCGCTGGATGAATACCTCTTCCTGTATGAACGGCTGAAATACGAAAAAATCTTTTTAATGGAATATGCCCGTTGCCTTTCCCATCTGGGACAGTATGAAAGAAGCAACCGGGTATTTACCGAATACCTTGCCGCCGGCTGCAACCCGGAAGCATACAATTACATGGGCAACAACCATAAGGCCCTGGGACAGTATGATGCAGCCGAACAGGCATATATTCGCTCTTCCCTGATTGCACCCAACCGGCATTATCCCGAATACCTCCTGATGAAGCTTTATTATGATACCGGAAGGATGGGGCAAGCCGTGGAAAAGGCGCTTATCCTGATGGATAAGCCGGTGAAAGTCAGCTCACAAGTTATCAGGCTGATCAGACAGGAGGCCGGGAAAATACTGGAAATCTATAACAACACTCCAAAATCCGAAAGTTGATGACACATCATGTACATAACCGGTATTACCTGTTGCGCGGCCAGCATTGGTAGCTCCCGCCGGGGAGAACGAACGGGGATATTACGGCCGAATCCGCCGGACCGGAAAAGAAAATACACGGCGGCATCATTATTTAAGGATCATTTTTAAATAAAAAGATAAAAAATGAAACAAATATTCAAAAAAATTACATTTTTATTACTTTTGGCAGGATTTATGTATACTTGCCAGAAAGAGCCGGATATATTTCCGGTAGAACGTTTTGACAGGGAATTATCAATGGCGCGGTCTTGGTATGAAGCCAACTATCCGGATACTTTTTTCATCCGGCCGGGCTCAACAGTAATTGAATCCTCTCAGATACCGATGAAGCCTGACTGGGAGAAGGCTTATGTAAAATCCAATAAAAGGGAAAAGACCGTGGAAGTAGAGTTACTCACCCGTGGGCGTATGCAGTTTGTTTCGGCGGAAAACCGGAAGAAATGGCAGGAAACTCAGGACGAACGTTACTTATGGTCACTGACGCGCCTGGTTATTAATACCAAGAAACGTACCGGCAAAAAACAGGCTTTCCTGATGAGTATCATGCCTTCGGTGGAATACCTGGAAAAGACCAACTTCGATCCGTTTAAAAAGGTGGCCTATATAGGACGCAATAAAACATTCAGCGGTAAAATCATGTTCCATAATATGAACGGGGATTTTGTTAATGGGTGGCGTTATGAGAACGGCAAGATCGTTCGTGCCATAAGAAATGCCAACCAGGATGATCCGGTTATTTCCCTGATGTCGACGGGAAATTGCTATACAATTACCGATTACGAACTTCGTATGGATTGTACGGTCTATTATAGCGGCGTGCCGGGTGTTTCGTTGCATATCAACGTGATCTGTGATCCTCCGTATTGGGTGGAGGTAGATCAATATACCGAATGCGGGAACGAAGGTGATTATGACGATGAATATGGAGGAGAAGGTGATGAGTTCGGCGGTGGCGGCGGTGGCGGAACCAGCGGCGGCTATAATAATAACGATTCGCCCAAAACACCCAGGAAGCGCAACGATTGTCAGCCAAGCGCTGCAGCAAACAGTACTCAGATCAATAATGTCCTCCAGGATAACTCTTCTCCCTATACAAATCTTCTGGTAAGTCCGCAGATTAGTACCCTGAGAGCATATGCACAATCCCAGTCTACAGAACATGCTCTTGTAATTAATTATGAACAAGGCGTATATTACACAAATAGTCAAGGTATTACATCCGGAACTATGAATAGTGTAAATCCGGAAACAGGTGTATATGCATACATGATTGTACATACTCATCCGGCAGGTACCAATTCAGCTCCTTCACCTGCTGATGCAACAGCTTTGATGCATTCTTATCGAGGTACTGTTAACCTGAATGATGGCAGTCAGAATATTACAGCCAATGTGGTATTCGCTGCCAACGGATCGGAATATATAGTATATATAAATGATAGAAATGCATTTGTTTCATTTTGCGATAATCCAAGTAATGGTACTTTTATTTATAGTAATAACGGTATGTTTGCAACCGGATCCACATGGGACAATACCTATAATGAAGTAAGGGATGATCTGATTGTTAACGGTTATTCCCAGAATGACGCACAATCGTATGCTTTATCATATGTGCTGGATTATTATAATACCGGGATGAAAATATACGAAAAGAAAGCGGGAACCAGTACTTTTAAGGAGCAAAAAACCAATAGATCGACCAGTCAGTCGACAACCAATTATTCACCCACAATTTGTCCATAAAATGAAAATCATAAAAGTTAGTATTATAGCCTTACTGTTCGGATTAAGTTTCGGACAACTTTACGGTCAGAGCAACAAGATCAGTTATAATAATTTGCCTTACCGTCCGTGGAAAACATTTAACAGGGATACCCTGGCGTACCTCACTTATAATT
>JAISCQ010000238.1 GCA_031265445.1 Bacteroidales bacterium | reverse complement strand
TCCTGACCCAATTTCCCGACTTCACGGCGACTTCCGTAGTGCCCGGCCCTGTGGCGGTGACTAATCCCTGCGGGGACACGGTGGCTACCTCTTCCTTGTCCGACGTCCAGGTGAACGTGTAGCCGGTAGCGTTTTCCGGTACCGGCGTAGCTGTAATTTGCTGCGAATCGGGTGTGCCTCCGAACACCAGCGAGACGGATTTCGGCGAGACGGATATACCGGTTAATTCAATCGCTTCTTCCTTACAAGCCCCCAGTATCAATATACAAGCGGCGACGATGATATTTGTTTTCGTTTTGTACATGATTGTTATAAAAAAAATCTCACGTGTAAAAAGTTATGCATACATCTACTACCATGAATCCCATGTGCCGGTTGCATCGGTTATTTCATTTCCGGCAGCGTTGGTGGATATCGACAGGGTTTCGTTCTGAATCGTATTGCTTCTGAACTTCCCGTGGGCGCCGCCCGAAATGAAAACAGAAACAGCGTGTCCGTATGTATCGTTGGTGGCGGTATTTCCTGCCTTGTCATCTCCGCCGTCTTTGCCGTAGATGACTGCGCCGGTGTGTATCTCGAAATGATTGTTGCCTGCCCACAGATATACTGCGCCACCGCCTTCATTCGCATCGGTGCTGTGGTTATCATAAAATTCCCCGCCGTTCATGGTAAAGCTGCCGCCCATGATAAGTACGCCGCCGCCATAACCCGTCGTATTGTCATATATTTTACCTCCATCCATCCGAAAGGTTCCATTCGCATGTATGTACACTCCACCGCCGCCACTGCCTCCCGGCCTGTGATACCCGTGTATTTCTCCGCCCTTCATGAGAAAATGTCCTCCGTTCACATTCACTCCTGCATTGGTGCTTTCTCCTGTACCCGTGATGGATACGCTGTCGTTGATCTCCAATGTGCCGTTAGCATCGATCCAGACGGCCGGCATTCCAATTCCCGTTTTTGACAGGGTAATGTCCCGCAGGATCAGCTTGCCTTCCGTTATCCGTAGAAAAGTGGCGTCGTATTCAGTCGTAAGGGTATTGCTGCCGTTGCCCCTGAGCGAAATCACCACGCCCGGCGTTGATAGCTGGATGTTGCTGTTGTCGTCGAAAGCATCGCTTAGCCTCACATCTCCGGCAATATTTACCACATAGTTCCCTGCGGAGAGTCCTTCCAGCGTCGATTTGAGGTCGGCAGCGGTAGCCGTGAGGACGGCAGGCGTTACACCGGCTCCGAAATCCGCCTCATTCATCCCGGCAATGATGTTAGCAGCTTGCGAAATAGCCACTTCCTGTGTTACGTCGGGATAATCCGTGAGGGAAAAGGTGACCGTAGCGTTTTTCGCTTCCGCAGTACCATTGGCGGCCACCGTCAGTGTGAGGGCGGCTGCGGTTTTTGTGGCTTCCGTCAGCCATGCCCCGGCGCCGGCGCTGAGGCTGTACGTCCACGTTGCGTTAGCGGTAATGGTGAACGCAAGGGGGCCACCTTCGGCAGACACTTGCTCCGGAACGGCAGGGGTCACTGCGAGTTCGGGCGTAATAGCGACTTGCTCTTCTTCTTTGTCGCATCCGGCAAGGAACAGCACCAAGGCTGCACTTGCCACTTTTATTAATAATTTTGTTTTCATATTTTTTTGTTTTACTTTTTCCAGAAATATATCAGCATATCGCCTGGTGTGACGGTGTGACTCCGGTTGTCGGCAAGGAGGATAGAAGCGTCTTTCAGGACGCGGCGCAGGTTCGAAGCGCCGGATACCTGTACTGTGATATCTTCGTTAATATCATGGTTGACGATAATCAAGAAATTGTCGTCTCCCTTTTCCATCAGCGACACCAACGCACCTTTGCCGCCTTGGATGTCGAGCGAATGAAACACCGGCGGCAGCGTTGACTTGTCCAATTCCGTGCAGCCAACCGGAATTTCGCCCGTGTGCCGCACCCATTTCACTGTAGCATTCAGGAACACCGGCGAGAGCGCCTTAATTTCCGCATTCACCTCTTGCAGGATATAGTAAGCGCCTCGTTTTTCTCCGTTCGGGCCGGTAGGCGCCTGCCATTCGACTTCTGCCACATTGTAGGTGAAATACTGGATGCCCTGGGCGCCGTAGGCCAAATTGCTGTACACCTGCAGGCGAATGTCGTCGCGGGTGGGAAGCGGGTATGGAAAGTAGTCACCATTCTTGTGCGCGGTGGACAGTGCAAAGGCCCATAATGGTCTGCCGGACTTTTGGGCCTCCGCCGACATCACCTCCAGCGTGTAGTACCACCGCGGTTGCAATTCGCGCTGCATCGTGAGGGTATTCATCCAAATGGGATACATGTCGAAGGAGTGCATGGGCACCGGCACGTCCCGGACGAACTGTTGTACAAACCGGATGCACGGCGACGGTTCCGGAAAGGCAGGACCGCACGACAATTCCGGCGCCCAACTGTCGGGTGTAGCATCCGCACAGTACAGGCAAGGCGCCAGGTTAATGTAACAGGGATGTGTACCGTCAATGGCTTGCACCTTTTTTACACGCACTGTTAAATCAGGAAACTGGCCGGCATAGCGCGGCTCATCTAATATGTAATAACCATAAAGACCGGGGTGCGCTTTCATGCGGGCAACTTCCGCCGCCGAAAGGTAGTTGAACACCCCGTCGCTGACGAATGTCTTCATGTGAACGAGGGCAGTGGCGTCCAGCGACTGGAAGAACCGCTCCGTGCCCTTGGCAAAGACGGATTGCAAGTTCCATGTCAAATCAGGCGCCAGGTTCACGGTGAATCCGGCGCCGGCCATGTCCCGGTGCATGGCCGGCGTGCTGTTGGCGTGCATACCGCCCCATGCGATGATGTCGATCTGTTTGCCCGACATATCCCCCAGGCTAATATCGGTACTGGAAGGCTCCGGATCCGGCTGCGGCGTGTAGCTACACAAACAGCAGATGCATAAAATACATGTAACCAATAATACCACTTTATATTTCATGACTTTTCCCGATCAGTTAATTCCGTACACAGTTATTTCACATATTGTCGCATCGGGAGGGTTGAACGATTCTTCGATAAGAAGTTTCAAGTATTGTCCGGTTTCCCGATCCACATTTAAGGAAAGCGTGTTCGGTTCGGGCGAATCCACTCCCCGAACTGCACTTGGATACTCGCCGTATGCGATTTCCGTCCATGATGGGTCGTTCGGGTCGGCGCTGTTTCCGATAAAATAACGCAGGCTTTTTGTAATCCCATTATTCCATTGATAGCCCCTGACGGTGATAATTCCAAGGATGGTCTTTGGACTCTTCATGTCGAGGATGATCCAGTGGGGAAGTTGCGCTCCGTATGTCCATCCGTGTATCCAGCAGTTAGAGGATGTAATAATACCGTCAATGACGGCATTTTTTCCTCCTCCCTCATAATACGGGGAGTCTTCGCTGCTTGCCGTGACCTCCCAGCCGGTTTTGTCTAAGGTGCCGATGGGTAAAGTGGTCAAGGTAAATGTGGTGATGGAAATCTCCGGCTTTACAAAGAACTCGCCCTCATCGGACGAGGCAATCACTTCGGCTTCTAATTGCGCCGTGCTCCCGTAGGGTATTCCCACGCTAAAAGCCAGCACATTCAAGTCCCAATGCGAGATGCTGTAGGTAAACACGCCGGGCGCCATTTCTACTTTTTCCATGGCTTGTGGAAATCCCGGCAACCCCAGCTTAAAATAATAGGTGATGACGCCGTGGTTGGCGCGCGGCTGGGCTTCGCCCCAGGTAAAGGTAATCGCCGTTTCGTCTAACCTGTCTTCCGACAGTACAATCTCTTCTGCACTTACGGCAAGGTGCATCCCGTCGGCCACTGTGTCGATAGTAATGGTGTAGTCATCTTGATCCTTGCATCCGGGAAAACACAGTACTATTCCCAAAACCAGCAGGTAGGTATGTAATTTATAAGATTTCATTGTTTAGATGTTTTAAATGTTTAACTGTTTAATTGTTTAATCTCCTGCTGTCCAGTAGGGAGATTGCACTAAGTTCGGGTTCTTGTCTATTTCTTCCTGATAGACCGGGAACCAATAGTATTTTTTTTGATAAACCCTTCTTTGATATTGGGTGCGAATGAAAAAGGCGTCCGGGTTAGCAGGGTCATCCGATTTTACCGTCCCGGAGAAATTCATTCCGTAGAAATCGCCGTTCAGCGTGGTTTCCGCTTCCCGCCAGCGCCGCAAGTCGTCATACCGGGTACCTTCCCCGCA
>JAISCQ010000172.1 GCA_031265445.1 Bacteroidales bacterium | reverse complement strand
AGGGAGTTGAAAATGCTGGAAGAAAAAATAGGTGATTTGCAGTAAAAAAAACAAAAAATCAAACGATGTGGAAACTCTATGCGATATTATCAGCCCTGTTTGCCGCGGCAACGGCAATTCTGGCAAAAGTCGGCGTAAAGGGCATTAGCGGCAACTTGGCAACTGCTGTGCGAACGAGCATTGTACTGCTCCTGGCATGGGGCATTGTGCTTTTCGGCGGACAACTCAGAGAAACAAAAGAGCTGACGAGGACAAACCTGATTTTTCTTGTGCTTTCGGGGATTGCCACAGGACTTTCGTGGATATTCTATTTCAAGGCATTGGAAACGGGGAATGTATCGAAAGTCGCTCCGATAGACAAGCTGAGCGTGGTGTTTGTAATGATTTTTTCGGTTCTTTTTCTCGGCGAAACAATGGACGTTAAAACCATTATCGGTGGCGCACTGATTGCCGCAGGCGCATTAATTTTAGTATTGTAAATCCGATTAACAAAAACAATTAATCAAGGGCGATGCATCGCCTTTCTGCAAGGCCGCGGCGATCTCTTCAAAACTGTTATATCCTGTTGATTCGTCATTGTATCATCATTTAAGAATGATTAATCCCGGTTATCCTTTCATTTTGTCGATATGCCGCACGTCGATGTTCTGCGCGTTGCGGTAGATATTGATGATGATGGCGATGGCCACCGCTGTTTCGGCCGCCGATACGGCGATACCGAACAGACTGAAGAACATGCCTTCCATTTGTTCCGGATAGAGGTAACGGTTGAATACGCTGAAATTGATTTCGACCGAGTTCAATATCAGTTCTATCGATATCAGGATGGCGAGCAGATTCTTCCGGGCGATACATCCGTAAATCCCCGCGAAAAACATGATGGAACTCACCACCAAATAATGTTCCATTGGTATCATGGCATTTTTGATTATTCGCTAACGCTCATGAGAACGCTTCGCTAAGTTTTTGGTTTTTGATTACCCGCTAACGTTCCTAAGAGCGCTTCGCTAAGTTGATGACGATTTTATCTTTTTCTTGCAATGAATATTCCCCCGATGATACATACCAGCAGCAGCACGCTCAAAACCTCGAACGGCAGCAGGTACTGATATTTTTCCGTTCCCATCAGCGCATGGCCTATCGTTTTCATGTTGATTTCATGGTCTCCGGCAACCGTGGGGTTGGGGTCGGCATACAGGAAGATGTGCTTCACGGTCACCATCGCTGTGATCACCAGTCCGCTCAATGCCGCTGCAAGCCCCATCGCCACTTTTCCTCTGTCTTCCGGCTCTGTACGGTCGCCTTTGGGACTGGTGAGCAGAATGGCAAAGATGAACAGGATGAGGATGCCGCCCGCGTATACCGAC
The DNA here is from genome assembly GCA_031265445.1 of Bacteroidales bacterium. Lineage (GTDB taxonomy): Bacteria > Bacteroidota > Bacteroidia > Bacteroidales > UBA4181 > JAIRLS01. The sequence goes on along the minus strand of JAISCQ010000172.1, from coordinate 18,399 downwards.
AACTGCACGGCTGCCAGGAAGTGATAATTCAGTAAAAGATACAGTCCGGCTGTGGCAATGAGCACAAACAGCAGGAAGGTAGCCGCCCGGAGAATCCGCTTGGAAGTGACGGCCATTACCGCCGATACGATGATCAGCGCGGAAAGGCAATAAAATGTGATGATTGTACCCATCTTAATTTTCGATTTGTGATTGGTTCTGAATTAAATTCCTACGACTTCCCGGTTTTGACTTCCAGCTTTGATCCCTCCCGGTTGAGCTGTTTTACCAGCTTGTTCCGGGTAAATACGGTGTGCTCGAACACAGGCGACCAGGCGATGGCATCCTGCGGACAGGCGATGGTGCAGAGGGCGCAGAACGTACAGCTTCCCAGGTCGTACAGGTGCCTGTCGAGCACCCGTTTCTCCTTCCCGGTGGCTTCGTCGGGCTCTTTCCTGCTGATCACCTGTATCGTGCCGTTCGGGCAGTTGATCATGCAAATGCCGCAAGCTGTGCACTTGTGCTCGTTCTGTTCGTTATGAGGCATCGTCAGCAAGCCCCTGAACCGCTCCATCATCTCTTTCCTGCCCCTGTTTTCAGGGTATTTCTCGGTGACTTTCGGGCGGATCATGTTGAGCATGGATATGTACATGCCCTGCAACAAACAGTAGATGCCCAGGAAAATATTTTTAATGTATCTGATCATAATTCAAAAAATCCTTCATCCGGAAATTCCATCATTCCATGATCCGGTCATGGAAGTGGGAACCGGAAATTTATAAAATAACGGTTATTGCCATCAATAAAATGTTTACCAGACTGATCGGCATCAGCACCTTCCATTCCAGATTGAGCAACTGGTCGATGCGCAAGCGCGGAAACGACCATCGAACCCACAGCGCGAGGAAGATACAGAAACCCGTCTTCCCCAAAAACCAGGCGAACGAAGGGATATAATCCATCACCCGGTTGAAGCCCTCCCATCCGGGGATGTGCAGGGGCATCCAGCCTCCAAGGAACATGGTGGATGCAATGGCCGCAATGATGAACATGTTCATGTACTCGGCCAGGTAAAAGAATCCGAACTGTATGCCCGAATATTCGGTATGATATCCGGCGGTCAACTCGCTTTCCGCTTCGGGCAGGTCGAACGGCCCGCGATTGGTTTCGGCGTGCCCTGCAATCAGGTAGATGACGAAAGCAATGACGGCCGGTACGTGTCCCTTGAAGATGAACCACATTTCGGACTGCTGCGCAACGATTTCGGACAACTGCATCGTCCCGGAAAGGATCACGATGGCCAGCAGCGACAGTCCGCACGAAAGCTCGTAACTGATGAGCTGCGCGCCGCTTCGCATGGCGCCGATCATCGTGTATTTGCTGTTGCTCGACCATCCGGCCAGCAGGATGCCCACCACGCCCAGCGAAGATACGGCCAGCAGGTAAAATACCCCGATGTTGAAGTCTATCGCCTGCAAGCCCTTAACAAACGGCAGCGCGCCAAACGTGCAGATGGAGCCGATGATGACCATGAATGACGCCAGCCGGAACAGGAACCTGTCGGCGCGGTTGATGCGGATCAGCTCCTTGAGCAGGATCTTGATCATGTCGGCGCCGGTTTGGAACAGTCCCCAGGGTCCCACGCGGTTGGGGCCGATACGGCACTGGAACCATGCGCATACCCTCCGCTCGACGTATATCAGGAACAGCGCCAGCAGCGCATACGCCACCATGATGACGGCGCCGATGAGGATAAACTCAACAAACAGCGTCCAGCCGTCCGTCATGCTGTTGCGGAGCAACCGGTCTATCCAGTGTGTTATATCTGTAAAACTGTACATATATTTATTGATTCGGATTACCAGAATTTGTTGGAAACAAGCAACGCCAGGGCAAGTATTGCGATAATCGCCGCAATGACGATCAGCGACCGTGCCCTGTTCATCTTCCTTTCCCGCGCTGCTGACGTTTGAATATCTGCAAGTATTTTTGCCAGCTGCTCTTCAGGAATCTGTTTAACTTGCAGATTCGAGACGGCCTGCCTGTCCTTACAGGATGAAGACCGGCCTGCACGGTTTTTAAACTGCGCCATTTTTTTATCTATCTTTTCCCCGTTCTTTTTGGCCGCTTTTTGCATGGTCGCCAGACCTATACCTCCTACCATAGCTCGTCAATTTTTAAAGGTAAATACACGGAATATCTGTAAAACTGTACATATATTTATTGATCAGGATGATCAGGATTTATTGAAAACAAGCAACGCCAGGGCAGATATTGCGATAATCGCCGCAATGACAGTCAGGGAGCGAGTTCTGTTTATCTTCCTTTCCCGCGCTGCTGCAGTTTGAATGTCTGCAAGTATTTTTGCCAGCTGTTCTTCAGGAAACTGCCTGACTTGCGGATTCGAAACGGTCTGCCTGTATTTATAAGATAAAGACCGGCCTGCGCGTTTTTTAAACTGCGCCATTTTTTTATCTATCTTTTCCCCGTTCCTTTTGGCCATTTTTTGCATGAACGCCAAACATTCCAGCATGAACGCCAAACCTACTGCGATTTCCATCATAGCTCATCAGTTTTTACCGGTCAATACACGGAATTACATAATCCAGCGATGCGCCGAGCATGATCAGGTCCGCTACTTTCGACTCGGCGGCAATGGCCTTCAAAGCGCCTACCAGCACCAGCGACGGCGAACGGAACTTCATGCGGTACGGGAATTTATCGCCTTTGCTGGTGATATGCACGCAGAACTGTCCGCGGGCGTTTTCCACGCGCTGGAAAAATTCGCCTTCCGGCAAGCGGATCACGGCCTTGGTTTTGGCTGCATACGGGCCTTCGGGGATATTGTCGACCAGTTGTTCGATGATGCGGAGCGACTGTTCGATCTCGTCCAGGCGGATGACGTAACGGTCGAAAGTCAGTCCCTCTTCCCGTATCACTTCTTCGAAGTCCGCTTTCGCGTAAGCAGCGTAAGGATCGATCTTGCGGAGGTCGTTGCGCCATCCCGAAGCGCGTCCGGTTGGGCCGGTTGCGCCGAGCGAGACGGCTTTTTTCGCGGTCAGACGTCCAACGCCCTTCATGCGTCCGCGGGCGATAGGATTGCCGGTGAAGAGCAAATGATGCTCCTTCAGCATCCTGCGGATGTAAGGAATCAGTTCCTTCACCCGTTTCCGGAAATTAGGATGAATATCCCGAGCCACGCCGCCGATAACGTTATAGTTGGCCATCAGGCGGCCGCCGGCCGTTTCCTCAAAAATATCCATTATTTTTTCGCGGTCGCGCATGCCGTATACAAAGGCGGTGATCGAGCCCATGTCCATGCACATGCAGCCCCAGCCCAGGAGATGCGAGGCGATGCGCGTCAATTCGTCGAAGATGGTGCGGATATAATGGGCGCGGTCGGGGACTTCAAGCTCCAGCGCCTTTTCGCAGCAAAGGCACACGGCATGACGGTTCATCGTGCCCGAAAGATAATCGAGACGGTCGGTCAGGTGTAAAATTTGCGGATAGGTATAGTTTTCGCACATCTTTTCGATTCCGCGATGGATGTATCCAAACACGGGGTCGATCTTCCTGATGACTTCGCCGTCCAGCGCCACGCGCAGGTGCAGCACGCCGTGCATGGCAGGGTGCTGCGGCCCGAAGTTGACCACATAATCGTCATTATCGAAGATATAACCGGTCGTTTCGATCCGGTCGCCCATTTTCACCGTGATGGAATGGGTGCGCTCCATGTCGGCAATAACTTCGTTCTCCAACGGAACGGGATTTACTTCGGGACTGGCGTCATAATCCTTCCTCAGCGGGTATCCTTTCCAGTCCTGTCGGAGGAAAATACGCCGCATGTCCGGGTGGTTGACGAAGCGGATACCGAAAAAATCGTATACTTCGCGCTCGTACACCAGCGCGGAGTCCCACAGGTCGTGCACCGAAAACAGTTCGGGCTGCTCGCGTCCGGCAGCGCTTGTTTTCAACGCAAGCAACCGCTCCGGGCTTTGCGAGGGCGAGAGGTAATAGATCACACCCAGGCTGTCGCCGTTATCTATCCCGACCATGTCAATCAGGAAGTCGTAAACCGTCGCGCTTTCATGCCGCAGGAAACGGGCTGTTTCGTACAGGCGCTCTTTGGGAACGGTCACATTCAACCGTTTGTCCGACCGCGTCACTTCCGCAAAACCAAGCGCCAAAAGTTCTTTTTCAACTGTTTCCATTGGCTTCTGTTTGATGATCCACTGTACCGGGTACCTGGGGCTGATCCGGCAATTTGAAGAAATTCTGCACCTTGATCTTCCGCGACAGTTGCATCATTCCGTAAAGGACGGCATCAGGACGCGGCGGACAGCCGGGAATATACACATCCACCGGTATGATCCTGTCCACGCCCATCACTGTGTGGTACGAACTTTTAAACGGGCCGCCGCTAATGGCGCAACTGCCGATGGCCATTACATATTTCGGTTCGGCCATCTGTTCGTAGAGGCGTTTCAGCACAGGGGCCATCTTGTGTACGATGGTTCCGCAAACGAAAATCACGTCGGCCTGTCGCGGACTGTTACGCGTTACTTCCCAGCCGAAGCGGGCAAAGTCGGTACGGGCAGCGCCTACGCACATAAATTCGATACCGCAGCAACTGGTGGCAAAAGTCAACGGCCACACGGAATTTGACCGCCCCCAGTTGATCAGGTCGCCCAACTTGCCGACAAAAAGATTGACCCCATTCTTCCGCAATTCGTTCACATATTCTTCGAGGTATTCGTTGTCGTTGAAATCCCCGTACTTCATGTTGCGGATACGTATGTTTTTTACTTCCATTTCAAAGCTCCTTTTTTCCATGCATACGCCAACCCTAACGTCAGGACGGCAAAAAAGAATAATACACAGGCCAGCCCCTGCGCTCCCAAGTCTTTCATGATGACCGCCCACGGGAACAACAGTACCGTTTCGACGTCGAATACCAGGTAGAGTATCGCAAACAGGTAATACCCCACACGGAACTGCATCCACGAGTTACCCCGCGTAGGAATACCACATTCGTAGGGTTGCCCCTTGTGCGGGTTCCATGACCGCGGCGACACGAGCCAGGCTACCAGCAGGGCCGCGCCTACCAATGTCAGGGCTGTGAGAAAGACCACAAGGAATAAAGCCGAATTACTCATTTACTTTATTTTTGACTTTTGAATTTAATTTCTAAGATCACAAAAGTAATGATTATTTTCAATAATCGCATTGAGGAAGATTGAGTGCAGACGCAAGTCAGGTGGATTGGAACGGATCTTTCAACTTTTGGCTCCATCCGCTTTGCACGTGTCTACCGGATAATACTTCTGAAAATTAATCCCTGTTGGCACGAACTTCGACACATCGCCGCCGTAGCGCATGATTTCGCGAACCACTGACGAATTGATCGCCGTATGTTCCGGTAACGTCAGCATAAAGAGCGATTCCACTTCGGGCAGCATCGCCTGATTCACCTGTGCGATGACTTTTTCGTACTCAAAATCGGACGAGGTACGCAGCCCCCGGAGCATGTATTTCGCGCCTGCACGCTTGCAAAACTCAATGGTGAGGTCGTCGTAATATATCGCTTCTACCTTGGGGTTATCGGCAAATAAATCCCGGATCATTTCCAGACGTTGCCCGGCGCTGAAGAAAGCTTTTTTGTCGGTATTGGAGCCAATCCCGATAATGATTTTATCGAACAGGTTCAAGGCCCGCAGCACAATCGACTCGTGCCCCACGGTAAACGGGTCAAAAGAACCCGGAAAGACAGCTATTTTGTCCATCATACAAAAATGTTTAAATCAATTATGATTCCTGATTTTCTATAAGGATAACATTCGTGAATCGGGCAGCAAAGGTAAAAATAAATCATGAGGTATCCGTCACCTGCGTTGCCTGATATTCCCTGATCGGGACGGTACGCTGTTTCAAAAAAACTCTTCGCTGATTCGTGATTTTTTGAATAAAAAATTGGTGTGAAAAAGGCGCAGAACTTTCGCTCTGCGCCTTTCCTGTATCCATATCCCGGTTATTGTTTGTTCAATTCCTGCCAGATCAACGCGCTGGCGCCCAGGATCGCTACATTGCCCTCGGCAAGCGACGAAAGTACAATCGGTATCTTGCCCTGATATATCTTGAGCAGGTTATTTTCGAAGCTTTCGCGGGTAGGTTTGAGGATATAGTCGCCCGATTTGGCCAGACCGCCGAAGAGGAATATCTTTTCCGGTGAAGTATGCGCCACCGCGTCGGCCAGCTTGATACCCAGTAGTTCTCCCGTGATGCGGAAAGCTTCCAGGGCGATCTTATCACCGCGGGTTGCAGCATGGTAGATCATTTCGGAAGTCAGCTGGTCGAACGAGTATTTAGTCAGTTCGCTATTGCCGTTATATTCGGCCAACAGTTCGAAAACCGTACGTTTGATACCGGGCGCGCTCACATAAGTTTCCAGACAGCCGCGACGTCCGCAAGCGCACATGCGGCCGCTGTCTTTTGCACGGACATGTCCTATTTCGCCGGCAAAACCATCGTTTCCGTACACTAACTCGCCATTGACAACGATACCGCTACCCAAGCCTGTTCCTAAGGTAATGAGGATGAAATCGTTCATTCCCTTTGCACCGCCATAAATCATTTCGCCAATAGCAGCAGCATTCGCATCATTGGTCACCGCAACGGACATTTTGAAATGTTCCTGCAGCAAAGCAACCAAATGCACCACTTTACCATGCGCCCATTTCAGGTTCGGAGCAAACTCGATCGTGCCGCTCTTGTAATTGCCGTTGGGCGCGCCGATGCCGATACCCTTAATACTGACAGAATCGCCGAGCTCGGATATCGTTTTGTCCATTGCGCCGCTCAAGCCGGCAATATATATGTTGATGTCGTCTGTCTGGTCGGTGGGAACCGATCCTTCCATCAATACATTGCCTACGCGGTCGATAATACCGTACTTGGTAAACGTTCCGCCTATGTCTATACCTACTACTGCATCTTTCATGTTCATCTTGATATTTGTTATGGTTTATGATTGTTTATGATAATTGATAATTGATTTACACTTTCGAGATGATTGATTGCACTGCCCGCAAGCGAACGAACCCACGGCGAACATTTGTACAAAAAACAGGCCCCCTTTTCAGAGGCACCATATCCAATTTGAGGCCAAAAATAAGAATTATTTTAATCAAACTTCAACATAAATGCAAATTTTTACTTTCAGATCATCCAATTCATCAAAAAATTGCTACCTTTACAACTCAAAATATCATACAAACCATCATCAATTATTCATTCATCAAAAATGAAAAAACTTGTTAATCTTTATTTTGCATGTTTGCTTTTTGCAGTTTTCGCTTCCGAGGCGCGTGCCGATGTAAAACTGCCGGCCATTTTCGGCGACAATATGGTGTTGCAACAACAGTCGCAAGTTGCTGTGTGGGGATGGGCCAAGCCTAATACCGGCGTGCGTATTACCGGCTCGTGGGATAAGAAAACGTACAGCGTCAAAAGCGATGCTCAAGGCTACTGGCGGGTGAAGATTGCTACGCCGGCTGCCGGATTTACGCCCTGCACGCTCACTGTCAGCGACGGGAAAGCCGTTAGTTTGGGAAATATCCTCATCGGTGAAGTTTGGGTTTGTTCCGGACAGTCGAACATGGAAATGCCGATGAAAGGTTTCCGCGATCAGCCTGTCGAAGGCGGTCCGGAGGCGATCGCTGCATCGGCCAATCCGGGTATACGCTGCTTCACTGTAAAGAAAGCGTCGAAAACTGCTCCGCAGGATGATTGTGCGGGCGCCTGGGAAGTAGCCAATCCGCAAACAACGCCCGGATTTACCGCTACAGGTTATTTCTTCGGACGTTTGATCAACCAGTCGTTGAACGTGCCCGTAGGGCTGATTCATACCAGTTGGGGCGGTTCCCGTATCGAAGCATGGATGACCCCCAACTCGTTGAAGGATATTCCTGAAAAACCTGTCCCGGTATCTGATGCCGATATCAAGATTCAAAACGGTTCGCCTGCCGTACTTTATCATGGTATGCTCCACCCCATTGCAGGCTATGGTATCCGCGGAGCCATTTGGTACCAGGGCGAATCGAATCGCGACGAGCCTGCCCTGTATGTGAAAATGTTCGATGCGATGGTACGCGAGTGGCGTAACATTTGGGATATGGGCGAGTTTCCGTTCTACTATTGCCAGATTGCGCCTTACAGCTACGGCGGAGGCGTCAACTCGGGCTATATTCGCGAAGCGCAGGCCAAAGGCATGACGACTACCCCTAATACGGGCATGGCAGTGCTGATGGATGCCGAAAGCATCGGCTGCATCCATCCGCCAAAGAAGCGCGACGCCGGCGAACGCATGGCGCTTTGGGCGCTGGCGAAGACTTATGGTATGGATCGGATGCAGTATCGCAGTCCCGAACTTAAATCATTCGAAATAGAAGGACGCGTGGCTATAGTGACTCTCGATATGAATGCTGATCCCGGGCTGACCACTTATGGCAGGGAAATTCAGAATTTCCGCATTGCAGGTAAGGATCGGCGTTTCCATCCCGCCAAGGCTGCTTATTCGGGCAACAGGATATATGTGTTCTCGCCCGCTGTGGCCGAACCGGTTGCTGTACGCTACTGTTTCGACGACACGTCGGCTACGGAATTATTTACCGTTGAGGGAAACCTTCCGGTATCGTCATTCCGCACCGATGAATGGTAACTGATCCAAAAGATATTGCCGAAAAGACAGACGAAGAGGATACAAAACCGATTTTGGAGTGTTCGGTGAAGTCCGGAGACCTGTACCGGTGGGGTTTCACAGGCTTACGGCTGCTTTCAATGCTTTATAGCCGTTGCTGCTGGCTTTCAACACCTCGCCATTCTTCAGGCATACGCGGTAGCTCTCTTTTTCGTATAATTCAATCTTTGCCACTTCGTTCACGTTCACAATATATGAACGGTGGATGCGGATAAACTGTTGCAACGGAAGGTTTTCCTCGAAATATTTCATGGTTCTTTCCTTCAGGAAGGCGTTTTTTGCCGTATGCAGCTTCACATAATCGCCGTCGGCTTCGATATAGTTGATGTCATTTACCGGTATCACATGTATCTGCTGGCGGTCTTTCACGGCAACCCGCGTCATCATTCCCGGTTGCGGCGCAAGAGTATCTTTGAAAGCCTGAAACTCCGGCGGTACGGATATTCCCGACTGTATCCTGATCAGCGCTTTTTGCACGGCGGCATCGAAACGCTCCTTCGAATACGGTTTCAACAGGTAATCCACTGCATTCATTTCAAAGGCTCGGATGGCATACTGGTCGAATGCGGTCGAGAAAATGACGGCAGGCGGATCATCCATCAGTTCCAGCATCTCAAAGCCGGTTAGCTTGGGCATTTGTACATCCAGGAAGATCAGTTGCGGACTTTGTTCGCGGATGAGTTTCATCGCTGCAAAGCCATTATCGGCTTCACCCGCAATTTCAATATCAGGATTGGCTTGCAAATAGTGCCTGATCAGATCACGGGCAGGCGCCTCGTCGTCGATAATGATTACTCTTGTCATGTTTGGATTTGTTAAAGCATTCAACGGTTTCAAAATGTTTGTCGCGAAGGCGCCCGGACACAGGGTAAATTCTAACCCGTTAACGGGATTTTCAGCATCACTGTAAATACGCCGTGTTCGGCCTTTTCCTGCATCGTTGCCGAAGTTCCGTAGAGAATCCGCAGCCGTTCATGGATATTCTTCAAGCCTGTTCCCGAACCTTTCTTTTGCGAAACGCCATCTTCGTCAAAATTATTACTCAATTCGATATTCAGATATTGACGGTCTTTTGCGATTTTCGTCATGATGCGAACGGTTTCCAGGCTTTCGTAAACGCCATGCTTCATCGCATTTTCGAACAGTGGCTGCAACAGCATGGCCGGTATTTCAACATGAAGACATGCAGGATCAATATCCGGCTCGTAGAGTAACCGGTCGCCAAAACGCAGTTGCTCCATAGACAGATACCGCGCAATATTTTCCATCTCGTCGGCTACGCATGAGTACACGCGGTTGGTAGACAGTACGGCATAACGCAGGTAGTCGGACAGGGCCGCCAGCATCTTTTGCGCCTGTTCGGGGTCGCGAATAATCAGCGAGTTGACCGAGTTCATGCTGTTGAACAGGAAATGCGGGTTAATCTGTGATTTCAGCAGGTTCAGTTCCCCGTCCTTGATCAGTCTGTTCAGGCGGATTTCATTGGCTGCCTTTTCGTTCAACTGTTCCACATATATATAGAGGTAATATATCAGCATGGACACGATGTATAAAAACAGCCCATCGAGCGCTTTCCACCAGAGGGATACTTTCAGATAGCGCAGATACTCGGCATTATCCGGGCCGATCAGGTAGCACAGACCATAATCGACCAGTAACCAGAAAGGTATGACAATGCAAGCCAGCGAAAGATGCGCCACAAGGTTGAATTGCCACGTCCTGCGTTCCCAGCGGTCGAACCGGACAGGATACCATAACGGGATCAGGCTGCAAATCAGGAGAAGGCAGAATACTGCGGTATCGAGAAGTACACCCCCGAAAGGCAAATCGACGGACATATACACCACTCCCGTCTGCATGACGGCGATGAACATCCAGATGCCGGCGTAGATCATCCGCGACCGGTAATTGCCGAGTATGGGGTTTCCGTTCATTTATCCTTTGGATTCAATACGGCTGAAAGCTCCGGTGGGACATAGTTTCACGCATCGAAAGCAGCCGATACATTCGTCGGCTTTGTAGATAACCACATGCCTGTGCCACAGAAAACCGACCTTGCCGATGACTTCGGGACATTTTTCGAGGCATTTCCAGCATGCCTTGCACCGATGCGCATCCAGCCTCACGAAATCGGTTTGCATGCCGTGTCGTCCAAGCTGTTCCATTCTATTGCTCCCTGCATTTGATTTCGCCGCCTCCGAAAACAGAGCTTGCCGTCACGATCAGCACGCTGTTCTCGTCCACTTCGAACCCGGGTTTGGGCCGGTTATCCACAAAGTTTCCGAAAACCTGGGTTTGCCTGATCTCTACCTTCCACTCGACAGGAATATACAAGACGACTCCTCCAAATACCGAGTTCAGTTCCAGATGATGGACGCCTTCGGCTAATTGCGAGTCGCTCAGGTCGAGCTCCATGCCGCCGAATACGCAATTGATCTCACCGCCTTTGAAATCCCGGATGTCTATTTTTTCGCTTGTTCCGCCGAATATATAGTCCCGTTCGATATATCCCGATTCGGTACGGCACCTTTCCCGCTTGTACGAATCATCTCTGTGGCGTCTTTTCCATTCCTCCGCACGCTGTTCGCAATGCCTGTCCCACTTTTCGCGGAACTCATGACCGCGCCGCGGCAGGTCGCGCCCAATCCAAAGCGTTCTCACTACAATGGCGATACCCATGCTCATCAAAATCAGCGCCCAACCGTTCCGGGTAATGAAACTCAAGCGCTCAATATCCAATTTCGGCAGGAGAAAAAATCCACCGATCAGCATCAGGATGATTCCGCCAAGCCATTTGTGCCGCGAAAAAAGAAAAACGAAGCCTGTGGCAACCAAAAACATCGGCCACGAGAACACAACCTGTCGATATGCCGGCGGCAGAAACCCTGCATTAAAGGCAAACAGTAAAGCGCCGGCCATGATAAACAGTAACCCGAAGATTACTGATCCTGTTTTTATATGATGAAGTTTCATCTCAAAAAAAATGATGGTTTAAAATAATACCGCAAAGCTATGCAGGCGTTTTGCGGCAAAGAACAGTTATTCGGCAAAGTTAATCGCTTTCCCGATAAACGGCGTTTTTTTCCCGATAAAAATTCACTGTCGGCAAATCCCGACATATAAGCGCATCACCTGGCGGATGATTTCGAATGTGAATTGCCGCTCGAAAGGGGTTTCGCTGTTGGTTAGCACAATAAATCCGTCTCCTGAAGGAGGAGACGGATTTGATGATAAAAGCATTGCCTGCAAACTAAATCTTGCTATTGAAGTCGATCACTTTTCCGGTCAATTCTATTACGGCATTATTCAACCGCTGGTTGATTCCGATTACCTTTTGATAGTCTGATAATAAACCTTCATTTATTTTCAATATGGTCTGTATCTGCAATTCTAATGCCTGTATATATGATTTGTCATCAATTGATTCCAAGGCTTGAACAGATGTTAAACCCTGAGTTTGAACAGATGTTAAACCCTGAGTTTGAACAGATGTTGAATCATGAACCGGGCTTTGAATTTGAATTTGATCGGGTAATTTATCCGTCTTTTCTTCCCTGTGCTCGACGGCTGGGCGCGCAGTCGTCATATCACCGATACCGGATGTGAGCCATTCAGCAGAAATGTTCGGATAGGTAGATATAATACGGTCAATGGTGACTTTACCGGGTTTATGGCCTGGTTTTAACAGTGTATAGATTTGATTACGCACCCCGGTTTTGGCTGCAAAACGATATTTTGACCCGTTTTCACAAGTGTCGATAATTTTTAATATCCTTTCCTGTAGTTCCCGGGCTTGAACAGATGTTGAATCATGAAACTGGAATTTATCCGTTTTTTCTCCCATGTGCTCAACAGCCGGGCGCACAATCGTCATATCGCCGGTACCGGATGTAAGCCAGTCAATAGAAATTTCCGGATAGGCGGATATAATACGGTCGATGTTGATTTTCTTGGTTTTATAGCCCGGTTTTAACAGATTGTAGACTTGCTTATGCAACCCGGTTTTGGCTGCAAAACGAGACTTTGCCCCATTTTCGCAGGCGTCAATAATTTTTAATATCCTTTCGTGTAACGAAATGGTTTGATCAGATGTTGAATCATGAACCGGGCTTTGAATTTGGGGTTTATCGGTATCCTGTTTCATTATATCCTGTTTTTGGGGAGAACTCTGAGATTTACCGGAAGGATTTTCTCCTGTTTTAATCCATTGATAGGGTATTTCAGGAAAAGTTTTATGGATGGTCTGGGCCAATTTTGTCCCCATTGGTTTTGTCTCATTGTACACCTGGTTCAGATCGCTTAATCGTACATTTAATTTGATGGAAAGTTTTGACAGCGAATCGACGCCGGAATATTTCAGAACATGAGATAATACTTGACGTGCCGTTAAGTGATCGGGTAATTCCGCAAGCAGGAATTTACCCGCCGTTTTTCCCCTGGACTCAACGGTTGAACCTACAGTCGTCATATCGCCGATACCGGATGTAAGCCAGTCAGCAGAAATGTTCGGATAGGCGGATATAATGCGGTCAATGTTAATTTTGCCAAGTTTATGGCCCGGTTTTAACAGAGAGTAGGCTTGATTACGCAACCCGGTTTTGGCGGCAAACTGAGATTTTGACCCATTTTCGCAAGTGTCAATAATTTTTAATAACCTTTCGTGTGGCTCCGGGATCTGAACAGATGTTGAATCATGGACAGGGTTTTGAATCTGATCGGGTGATTCCGTCTTTTCCTCCTTGTGCCCGACGTTTGAACCCACTGCTGTCATATCGCCGATATCAGACATAAGCCATTCGGCAGAAATGTTCGGATAAACGGATATAATACGGTCAATGGTGATTTTACGGGGTTTATAGCCTGGTTTTAACAGATTGTAGATCTGATTATACAGCCCGGTTTTAGCTGCAAACTGAGATTTTGACCCTTCTTCGCAGGTGTCAATAATTTTTAATATTCTTTCTTGTAACTCCATGTGTTTTACCTATTTATAAATATCTTAAAAGTAAACTAATAAAAAGGCAAAGCTAATAAAAAATATTATGTAATACGTGTTGATTTAAAAATTATTATTTATTATTTATTACTGCGAATAGTAAACATTACAAATTAGATACATATCTGCGGCATAATTTGTAAATTATCTATGCTGAATATAAATAACATATATCGCCTTAGTAATATTCAAATTCTTTCAGAGTTGGGGAAATCATTGAAACGCAAACGGATCAATGCTCGCCCGACACAAAAAGATTTGGCCGAACGTTCCGGTGTAAAGTGAGTTCTGCACATGAAATGCACCTCAATATGAAAGAAAATGTTACCCTGACAGGCTGGTATACGGATGTTGAGATCGGCGACGGACTGGCGTCACGCAGCGTTTCTCCCATAATGCTCACTGATTTCCTGATGCCTTCGGTACGCAAACGCCCTTTTAGCTTACATTCCACACAGGCGCCGCCGTCCTTTCGTACCGTGTACCGGCTGCCCGTTGATTTAATAACAATTTCAAGAAATCAACTCCCGGTTCGCATTATTCCTTTTCCGACTGGTCGCCGTTATTACTGTTTTTGCTGCTGCTCTTGCGCTGCGACAGCACGCGGTCATATTTCTCCACCAGCACATTCATGTCGGACACAAGCTCCTTATAGGTATCCATATTGCGCAAACCGATAAATGTATTGATGGCGCCTGTAATGCGGCGGTATACGGTGTCGGCTTGCCTGCGGACATCGGACATGGAGGGAACTGCGGCCAGCGATTTTGTACTTGCCAGTTGCCGGCATTCGGTTTCCAGTTCCATAAACCTTCGATTGGCTTCCAGCAGTTTGTCCAGGTGTTCCTGCGCACCGGAAGCTGCCAGATCGGCGCGGTAAGGTTCCAGCTTGTTGCCGAGCGCGGTGATCATGGCGCTTTCGGCATTCTCGGCCAGGCGTGTGGGATTACCCGCGCTTTTCACCACTTTCATCACCCGTTGCGCGGCATCATACTTTGGATCCTCTTCATCGTACAGGATCGTTTTCAGGTGATTGAACAGCTTGCTGTGCAGCTTGTCGCGGTAAGCGTCGGCCCGGTTCTTTTCGCCGATCTTTTCATTGGCCCGCTCAATGGCCATCGCGTTCTCTTCAAGCTTTACCCGGCCGTTCAGTTCCTCATACGAAGGCGACAGTTCTCCCGCTTCGAGGTTGTGTTTCAGGAACAGTTTGCATCCATCGGTCATGAATTGCAGATGCTCCGGATTACGGAGATTTTCGAGTTTTAATCTGAGTATCATAATGATTGGTTTTATTGATTTGATTTGAAAAATTGAAATATTTAAACGGGAGCAAATGTAATATAAAAAAAACATATATCGCTACCGTCTCCGGTGGAACACCGAAATATTTTTGAAAAGGGTCTCCACCGACGATGGAAAGGCAAAACATTTTTGAAAAGAGTTTCCACCGACGGTGGAAAGGCAAAACATTTTTGAAAAGGGTTTCCATCGACGGTGGAAAGGCAAAAAATCTGTAAAAAGGATTTCCATCGACGGTGGAGCCCGACAGGCTGATACATATGCTCAATGCGACAATTTGAATTGCGCCTTTGTAAACTTTGTAAATAGTTTTGCTGACATTTGATCGGGTTTTTGTATTTTTATCCCGGTTTTCTATAGCTGAATTCAAAATTAAAAAATCGATATATGTCAGGACATAGTAAATGGTCGACCATCAAGCGAAAAAAGGGAGTCGCAGACCAAAAGCGTTCAAAAATCTTCTCCCGCATCATCAAGGAAATCAGTGTAGCCGTAAGGGAAGGCGGCCCTGATCCCGACGGAAATCCCCGGTTGCGCATGGCGCTCAATAATGCCCACGGCGCCAACATGCCCAAGGATAATATCCAGCGTGCTTTGAGTAAAGCCAAAGATACCGAAGCCCTGAGTGAAATCACATACGAGGGTTATGCTCCTAACGGCATCGCTGTTTTCATGGAGTGTTTGACCGACAACCCGCAACGATCGTTGGGAAATATCCGGGCTATTTTCAACAAACGTGGCGGAAGCTTAGGGACTAACGGGTCGGTTGCTTTCATGTTCGACCGCAAAGGGATCATCCGCGTCCCGAAAGGATCTTTCGATGCAGAGGAACTTCAATTAGAGATCATTGACGCAGGCGTGGAAGACTTCGAGGAACTGGACGATGTTTTTGTGATCACTACACCGCTTGAGGGATTTGCGCCCGTGCAGAAACGCCTTGAGGAACTGGGGCTTGAAATTGAAAATGCCGAGTTGCAAAGGATTCCCGTAGAAACAAAAACACTCGATCCCGAAAGTGGGGTCAAAGCGCTCAAAATAATCGAACTGATCGAAGACGATGACGATGTCCAAAATGTTTTTCATAATCTGGAAATTACGGATGAAATCATCGAAAAGATGAATAATTAAATCCGTTGTTTGTTAGTAACTTGCAAATTATTATAAACAAATATAAATTTTTATAATTTTTTTATGGAAAAAATGAAACATTTTGATTTATACGACGTATCTTTGTTACGTAAAATTTATCGAAGTGTTAACCTC
Source organism: Bacteroidales bacterium (assembly GCA_031265445.1). Classification (GTDB taxonomy): domain Bacteria; phylum Bacteroidota; class Bacteroidia; order Bacteroidales; family UBA4181; genus JAIRLS01. The sequence goes on along the minus strand of JAISCQ010000172.1, from coordinate 2,107 downwards.
AAAAGTCTGAGTTATGAAAGCAGGAGATTACGTTGTTGGAGGCAGCCTGCGGCAGAGGCTCGCCAACGCAGGAGGTAAGATCTCGGCTCAGTTTATGAGCGGAGATCTGGAGAAAGAAAATCCTTCCAGGAAAAAGGACTTGGAAGAAAGTGTACGAATGGGAGGATACGACGTAAATGTCAGGAAACCGGCAACAGCCGGAACCGACATGCAACAGCCAATGTCAGGATATAGCGAATTCTGGATCGGTTGATCATTTGGAAACAATTCCAAAATCAGGAGTTATTCAATTAAATTTTAGTTAATAAACTGTTTATAGCTCAATCATATAAGCAGTGGGTTTTTAAGGGAGATGTAAAAACATCTCCTTTTCGTTTTATAGTATTTTACAGCCGAAATTGCTACCTTTGCGGCGATTCATCACCTGCATGGAAGATTTCTTATTCTCAATCAACGCGGTAGCGCCTCTCTTTATCCTGATAACGGCAGGATACACTGCCCGACGAATCAATTTTGTTTCGGATCGATTCCTGTCGGACGCCAGCCGTTTCGTATTCAATTTTCTGCTTCCGTTGATGCTGTTCCGGAACATCCGAGGCACCTTCCACGGCGACTTCACCAATGCTCCATTGATTTTTACGGCTGTGGCAGGTATCGGCATTGTCATTATCCTGTCGTCATGCATGGCACCGTTACTGATCAAGCGGCGCGGACAATGCGGCAGCATGATACAGGGAATCTACCGGAGTAACTTCCTGATATATGGCATGCCGTTGGCAACAGGCATGTACGGGCAGGATGCCGCCCATTCCATCGCCATGCTCATGGGTGTCATGATTCCTTTCTATAACGTTGCTGCCGTTGTCATTCTATCCGTCTTTTCGGAAACACGTACAACCCGGCTGTCACTGTTGCACCTGCTCAGGGATATTGCCCGCAACCCGTTGATCATCGGATGTGTGACCGGGATGCTGTTCGGGATATTCCGGATCGAGATGCCGGTAGCGATCAGCAAACCCGTGAGCGATCTGTCTGCCGCTGCTTCACCCCTTGCCTTATTCCTGATGGGCGGCGAATTCAAATTCAAGAGTTTGAACAACAACCTGTGGAAAGTATTTTCGGTGACGGCTGCCCGTTTGGTACTCGTCCCCCTCGTCGCCATGCTGGTATTTATTCCCATGGGATTCCGCACCATCGACCTGAGCGTATTATTGTGTATCTTCGCCACGCCTGCGGCTGTGAGCAGCTACATCATGGCCGGCAACATGGGATGCGATGGCGAACTGTCGGGGCAGATCGTGGTACTGACCACCGTCGGCTCCAGCCTGAGCATTTTCCTGTTTGTTTTCGTACTTCGAAGCATTGGGGTTTTGTAATTTCAGAATTCAGGAATAAGATTTGAAAATCTGCCAACCCGAAAATTTGAATACCTTTGTCCTGTGAGTAACCATTTCGCAAACCCAACATGTTAGACCTCACCGAAGGAAAGCCCTGGAAGTTATTGCTTCAATTTTCAATCCCGATGCTGATTGGGAATGTATTGATGCAGCTGTACAGTGTTGCCGATTTCTATATTGTAGGAAATTACATCGGTCCCGAAGCCGTAGCTTCCGTCGGGTCGTCCATGCCCATACTGTTTGCGCTGGTTTCCTTCATCATAGGTATCACCATGGGGTGCACGGTTATTGTTTCGCAATATTTCGGTGCAAAAGACTCCGTCAAAGTAAAACGTTCCATCGATACGGTGATTATTTTTATTACCGTAGCGGCTTTGTCCGTTATGGTTGTGGGACTCTTTTTTTGCGACCCTCTTTTACGGCTGGTGAAGACCCCGGAAGGCGTTTTTGATGGAGCGCACACCTTCATGCAAATTAATCTGGCGGGGTTGCTTCCATTATTTGGCGTCAACTGCTTGAGCGCCATACTGCGCGGGGTAGGCGACTCAAAGACGCCGCTTTATTGCATGCTGATTTCGTCCGGCCTTAATATCGCCCTTTTACTGCTATTCGTTCCCGGCATGGGCTGGGGCATTGCAGGAGCAGCCTGGGCAACCATCTTCACACAGTCACTCACGGTGATCGGCATGATCCTGTGGCTCAACCGGAAG
>JAISCQ010000163.1 GCA_031265445.1 Bacteroidales bacterium | reverse complement strand
CGAATAAAAAACGCCATGTCCCGAAAAAAACGGAACATGGCGATATGCGGTATGTAAAATATTTGTTTCTTTGCGCCTTTTCTAAACGCGGGCGGGAGGGGTTATTGGATGGTGTGTGTGTGTGTGTGTGTGTGTGTGTGTGTTAGCAAAATATACGACACCGCCAAATATTTTTTGGCGATATTTTCATGATCCTTTCTATCAACAGCACAACTCATTTCGACCTTTTTATTCTGACTTTAAAACCCGCTATACGGAAACAGGAAAAACAGGTTACAAATGTACAGGAAATATTTTTTGAATTGATGCTGTGCGCGGAATATTTTTTTTGTGTATTTTATATTTTTTTTATTGACCCCGGCAGCAGAGACGTGGCATGCCACGTCTCTGCAGGTCGGCGTGTCGCACCGAATGGTGGGAGCAGCAGACCTGACAGGGTTTGGAACGGTTACTTCGGTTTACATCAGCGACCGATAGCGATCCCTGCAATGATTCCCGCCGCTATCCCTCCTGCGGTACAGAGGATCGTAAACTGTACGGTCAAAGGCGTGGTGCGTAATGCCTGTCGTTGAGCGCATGGGTATTCCTGCTGGTCGGGTTCGTCGCATTAGCGGCCGACGGTAACGCGCGCAACACTCAAAACTATATGGATCCTTCTTCGATTTGCGTGATGATCTGTTCGATGATTTTATCTTCGCCCGACGACGGATTGTACCGCGTTTTGAGGTTCGACCCGAAAATTTTGGCTACCGTCTGCCAGAAAACAGCTGACAGCGAACCTCTGAAATCTTTCAGTATCTCGAAAGTGGTATTGCCGGTTTCGCGATCGACCAGCCGCAGTAATATCCGTCCCTGCGATATGGTGAGCTTTCGCAGCTCGCCTTCGAACTCGGCTTTCAGGCTTTCTTCCGCCTGTTTGCTATATGCCCTCCGTTCTTTCTCCGAATTGAGTTTCAGATACTGCTCATTCAGTTCGTGCAGCTTTTTACCGGCTAATTTGGCATACGGGTATACCTTTTTTACATTGTATACCAATTTCCAGTACTGCCGTTCTTCGGCCCTGCTTTTGAATTTGCGGGGCGCGCGTACCACCAGTTCGCGCAGGCGCACGTAATACACCGTGTCGCCCTTCTCTACCCTATAAGCAACAGGTATCCCCTCTTTCTCCATCGACACAACCGTTTGCGCCGTCGAAGAAAGCATGCCCCAAAGGGTAAAAAGGATACTCATGATGAATACGCGCACTTTAATTTCACCTTTTATTCGTTCTCGATATTTTCCTTCAATTTTCGTTCCAAAAACACCCTGATACCGGTTCCTGCTGGCTCAGGCAATGAAAGCTGCCGAAGCCCCATACGATATCCGTAGAGTCGATTCCCACAATTCGGCGGCCGGTAAAGCATGCGGCCAGGATTTGCATCGCGCGGTCGTCCTGCGGGCAGCGGAAAGTTGGTACGATAACCGCATCGTTGGCAATGTAGAAGTTGGCGTACGATGCCGGAAGCCGTCGCCCGTTGTGAATAACCGGGAGGGGCATCGGCAGTTCCATAATATCGGGCTGCCGTCCGTTGAGCAGACGCATGCAGCGTAATGCCCGCAGGTTCTCCTGCAGCGGTTCGTAATTTACATCGTTTCTGTCCGTTTCCACAGCCGTTATGATCGTACCGGCGCCGGCAAAGCGCGTGACATCATCCACGTGTCCGTCGGTATCGTCGCCGTCGATGCCCTCGCCCAGCCATAATACCTGGCGTACGCCGTAATAATCATGCAGGTACTGTTCTATCTGCTGCCGGTTGAGGTTGGGGTTGCGATTTGGGTGGAGCAGGCAGGCGCGGGTAGTAAGCAGTGTACCCTGGCCGTTAAATTCCACCGAACCGCCTTCCATCACGATTCCGGGCCGGTACAGCGGCAAATCGAAGTCGGCAGCAATGGCGCCTGCTATGCGGTTGTCGGCATCGTGCGGGTATTTATTGCCCCACGCATTGAACTCCCAGTCCACGATGGCTTTTTGCCGTCCGGGTATGTCCTTCACTACGAAAGCCGGGCCATGGTCGCGACACCATACGTCGTTGCTTTCCCGTTCGAAGATTTCCACCTGCCTGCCGTCTACATGCGCTTCATCAAGCTGGTGCATCAACCGGCCCTTGTATGCGGGAGGAACGTTGATCCGGACTTTTTCGCTTTTGGCTATTTCGGCAATAAACTGCATGTACGGGGGATACACGCTTTCCAGCTTGCCCGGAAAAGAATCATCGCTGTGCGGATATGTGAGCCATGTGGCTTCGTGCGGTTCCCATTCGGCAGGGAAACGATAACCGTCTTCAAAAGGAGTATTCAAATTTCACGGATTTAAAAATTTACAAATATAAGCAGAATTTGAACTGATGAAATCGTCTGTTTTGTCCGGACGCCATGTTCCGATGAATGAAGTACCGGACGGGACTGTCTAAAAAGCACGCAGATGACACAGATGAGACAGATTTTCGCAGATCAATCATATTATCGTCTGTGTTGATCTATTCAATCTGTGTTATCTGTGTGCTAAAACACTGCCTCAAAAGCACACAGATGACACAGATGAGACAGATTTTCACAGATCAATCATATTATCTATCTGTGTTGATCTATTCAATCTGTGTTATCTGTGTGCTAAAACACTTTTGAGAGGCTGTCTAAAAAGCACGCAGATGACACAGATGAGACAGATTTTCGCAGATCAATCATATTATCATCTGTGTTATCTGTGTGCTAAAACACTGTCTAAAAAGCACACAGATGACACAGATGAGACAGATTTTCGCAGATCAATCATATTATCATCTGTGTTGATCTATTCAATCTGTGTTATCTGTGTGCTAAAACACTTTTGAGACAGCCTCCAAATCAAACCTCTCCCCGCGGGCTTTGTAGGAAAATCAGTGCAACAGGTCGTTGATCATCATACAGCTGAAGGTGTCGAACCATTCTTCGGGATGCCACTGTACCGCCATGATGGGTTTCGACCGGTGCCGGAAAGCTTCCACCAGCAGATGATCCGAATCGGAACTGTATTTTGCCAGCGCCAGCGCTTCCAGTTCGGCGGACAGTCCGTGAAGGAAGATTCCCTGATGGTGGTGCGAATTTACCTCGAACGGCTGTGCCGCATAACGCGCGGCTTCCGGGAGCGGCTCCACCGTATGGCCGGTCATGCTTCGTCCCGGGCTTTGCGGGTGTCGCCAGAGATGCTGCTCCAGCGCCGACCGGAAGTATACGGCCAGCATCTGGAAGCCCAAACAAATCCCGAAGATGGGAATACCCGCATCAACGTATAACGGCAGGCGCTTATCGTAAAAAAACTGCTTGAATACATCCTGGTTACCCGTTTTAAAAGCGGGCACAGCTCCGAATGACTGCGGAGCAATATCCGGTCCGCCCGGAAGCACCAGCAGGTCTACATCAGCCAGTTCTTCACCGGGAAAGATGATATACGGTTTGCCGAAACGGGAAATCAACTCCAGGTAGTTACTGCCTGCCCCGAACACCGATCCGTCCTCCGAACGGTAACCTGTGATGCCAATGGTTTTCACAATCAAGCTGCGAGCGTTTTTACTGTTTCAGCACTTTCTTCGTATCCACAGTCTTTCCATCCCTGATATACTGTACGAAATACACTCCGGTGGTCCAGCCGGAGAGGTTAACGCTGTAATAGTAGGTACCGGATCGTAGCTTTTCGGCGGGCGCCTGAAACATTGTCAGCCCTTTGGCGCTCACGATGCGGACACTTACCGATGCCGACTCGTCCAGTATGTACGAATACCAAAGAATATCGGATGTAGGGTTAGGGTACGCCAACAGTTCGCCGGATTTGTCCGGCGCGTATTTCTGTTCCACTTCAATGTTGACGGATGCGGTAACTGTTTCTTCAAAAGGATCGGAAGCGGTGAGTTGCAGTACCACGCTTCCGTGATGCTGCGGATCGATGGTCAGGATATTTCCGCGGACGCGTACGTTGACAATGCCTCTTGGCCTGAGGATATAGGCGTAGTTGAGTTCATCGCCGTCACTGTCCGTGATGTATCCGGAAAGATCCAAAGTGATGGGCTGATACGGGATTAATGTTGTATCGGCGGGGAATCCGCTGATTTCCGGCGCATGGTTACCCGTAGTCGTCATAGTGACCGTATTGGAGATTCCGGACTTGTCCCCGATATTCCCAACGCTGCGGATTGCAAGATGGTAGGTGGTCAAAGGCGTTAATCCCGTGATGACGTATGTCTGTTCACTCCCCGATGTTACGGATACGTGTTCTCTGACCGCCATATTCTTATCGAAATTGTCTTCAGTGATCTCGCCGGTGGAGCAGGCTACTTCAAAAATCGACACGATGCCGCCGTTGCTTGCGGGCGGTACCGTCCAGGCGAGTTTGCCCGATACGTGGTTCACCGTTTGCACCGTCAAATCCGTTACTTCCCCGGGAACGCCGCCCGGCGCGAGTGCAATCGCCGCATTGAGCAATCCCGAACCCATCTTCGATGCATTGCCGGGGTCAAATGCGGTCAATAGCGTGGTGGAATTCAGCAAACGCGCACGCAACATGTCCGGCGTGAAATGTTCGCCTCCGTATACCGACAGGATCAATGCCGCCACACCCGACACATGCGGACATGCCATGGATGTACCCTGCATGTATTCGTAATAATTCCTGTTGTTGGTTTTGTAGGATATACTGTAGATACCGCCGGTACTGCTCTTTCCTGATTCTCTGGTATCGCCGCCGGGCGCCGATATGTCTATCCAGTTGCCGAAGTTCGAATACCAGGCCAGTTTCCCGTAATGATTGGTCGCCGCTACTGCAAGTACATTGTCGAAATAAGCGGGATACCATTTACCGTCCTTCCCGTCGTTACCGGCCGCAAAGATCACGATCCCCCCTGCCATAGGCGTCCCGGGCCGCAGATTTTTGTGCTCATCCCTGCCTGCCTGCTCGATAAAATAATTGATAGCGTCAACATCCGACCCGTTGTATTCACCAACTTTTTCGTATCCCCAGCTGTTTTGCGAAATGACGGCGCCATTGTCGGCTGCATAGGCATACGCCGCTCCAATGGATGACGCGCCCTTTTCGCCGTCTAATATCTGCACGGTCATGATCTTGATGCCGTACCCTTCGGCAGAACTTCCGGCTATGCCCGAAACGCCGACACCGTTACCGGTCACTGCGGCAACGGTTCCGGCCACATGCGTCGCATGGTCTTCGGGGGAGATGGCGCCATCGGAGCGGTCCACAAAATTATATCCGTAAATATCGTCCACGTACTTGTTCCCGTCATCGTCAACATTACTGATACCGTTCAGTTCGGCCTCGTTTACCCACATGTTGGCTTTCATGTCCTCGTGGTCATAATATACGCCGGCATCGACCACAGCCACAATTACATTACTGTTTTTAATCCCGAGCGATTTGATTCTTTCCCAGGCCTCCGGCAAGCGGATGTCAGCTCCCGGCGTTCCCCCCGTTTGCCCGGTATTGTTATAGTTCCATTGTTTGTTAAAGTCGGGATCATTGGGCGTTTCGGCAGGAGGGGATGCTGACATGCCAAAATGTCGTATCTTATAGCGGGGTTCGGCTGTCTGCACATTTCCATCTACTCCATAGCCGGCAGCCGCCGTTTCGGGGTCTTCGCCTTCGGGGATCGTAATTTCGTACCACAGGTGCAGGCCGTATTCGCGATGCTTGGCCTCATATTTGCCGGCATCGGGGAACACGCGGCGCATGCTGGTTGCCTTGTAACGCCGGTTGATACGGTCGAATGATTTTAGCCCGATGCTGAGTACCGATGTATCGGATGAAGTCCTGCTCAATGTCCGCAGTCCTGTTTCAACAGCGGGGACAGCGTCGGGTTTGAGTTTCACAATAACCTTTCCGGTTTCCACGCGCCGACGCGAAGGCTGTGCGGACAAATTTCCCAAAAAGACAAAGATCAACAGGTATACGATATAATAATGTTTCATGCCGTCTGATACGAATAATTCATGCCACCGATGCGGCGGCATGAATCATCGTCAAAATCTATGCCTAAATTAAAACAGTTTCAAGTCCAAAGTTTCCATATCGAGTAAAACATGGAACTTTGAACCTGAAACTACTTGAAACCTGAAGTTTGAACCCCGGCTAATTCCGTTGCTGCCGCCGGTTTTCCATTTCTTTCCGACGCTGTTCCTTATCGTCCGAATATTTTTTGAACTGCTCGTCATTCAGCACTTCTTTGTATTTGACGTCGCGAGTCTTATCCAGTTCCTGCATTGCCGTACGTATCGCATCCCGGTTGCCCTGGTTGCTCTGCATTTTTGTATCCATTTGCTTGGCAAGGTCCAGGCTGATTGCCTCAATTTTGGTTTTCTGGTCGGCGGTTAATGTAACCAGCTTGTCCAGTCGCTCGGTCTGACTCTTGGCGCGTTCTTCCGCTGTCTGTCTTTGACGTTGTTGCGCTGTGGCTAAACTAACCGTAGCCACCAGCATGATACCCCATACAAATAATTTTTTCATGATCAATATGATTTAAAGATTTATGATAACTGATAGACGGTAAAACCGGTAAAAGGTTTAACCCTTTGCGTATGTTTTTAACGTTTATTATGATGTCGCCATCTTAGTAGCGTTTCTTTTTCCGGTCGCCATTTCGTGCTTTTTTGAAATCCGCTTTCTGATCGTCGCCTCTTTTGTTCCGTTTGGGCGAATTACGGCGACTGTTCGTTACATTCTCCTCCACAATGTGGGCATGAAGCGGCCGGTTGTGGTAAGCCATCCTGTTCAGCTCGCGGATGAGCTGTTCTGCGTACTGGGTTCCCACTTCGATGTAGGAAAAAGTATGGAGCATCTCTATCCTGCCGATCGGCACATATACGCCGGGCATCACCTCGTTCACCATCTCGATTGCGTGCTGTGGAACCATTTTATCGGTACGGCCTATATTGATGCACAGGCGTGTGTATTTTACGCCGTCCTTTTTGGCGATACGTTCTTCAGGAACGGTTTGACTGACAATGTCGGTAGCATCGCGGTAATAGCTCAGGAAACGGTTGAACTCGAGCGATACGAAACGCTGTATCAGTTCCTGCTTGTCAATCCATTCCAATTTGCGGTAGATGGAGGGCAAATACGATTCGATCTGCGCGTGATCGATCTCTACCTTTTCTGTTCTGTCGATCAGGTGGAACAGCTGTTTTTCACAGATCATCCGGCCTGTAGGCACATCGGCCATCTCGAAATTCTTGTTGATCATCTTTTCGATGCGGCGGATGAGGTGTTTCTCCTTCAGGTTGATGATGGCGATGGAAATCCCCGGTTTTCCGGCGCGTCCTGTCCGTCCGCTGCGGTGGGTATACACTTCGGCATCGTCGGGCAGGTTATAGTTGATCACATGCGTGAGGTTGTCCACATCCAGGCCGCGGGCGGCAACGTCGGTAGCCACCAGGAGCTGCAAATTGCGGTTGCGGAATTTCTGCATTACATAGTCCCGCTGCGCCTGCGACAGGTCGCCGTGCAGCGCGTCGGCGTTGTAACCGTCGCGGATGAGGCTGTCGGCAATATCCTGCGTTTCCTTACGGGTACGGCAAAACACAATCCCGTAGATGTTGGGGTGGTAATCGGCAATACGCTTCAGGGTCTGGTATTTGTCGCGGGCATGAACCGTGTAACAGATGTGTTTCACATGCTCTGCGCCTACATTTTTCTTACCGATAGCCACTTCTATCGGGTTTTTCATGTAATTTTTGGAAATCGCGGCTATTTCCGCAGGCATGGTGGCCGAAAACAACAGCGTGTTGCGGCTCTCGGGAACTTTTGCCAGTATCTCGTTGATGCTGTCCACAAAGCCCATATTGAGCATTTCGTCGGCTTCGTCGAGGACGACCTTGCTTACATGTTCCAGTTTGGCGGCTTTCCGGTTGATCAGGTCGCACAGGCGGCCGGGAGTAGCCACAATGATATGTACGCCCTTTTTCAAGGCATTGATCTGCTGCTCGATGCTTGCACCGCCATAAACGGCAAGGATATGAATATTGTCCACGTATTTCGCATAATCCTGCAAATCATCGGTAATTTGTACGCACAGTTCGCGCGTAGGCGCCAGAATCAATGCCTGCGGATGGCGGGATTCAAGGTCAATCTGCTGAATGACAGGGATGCCGAAAGCCGCTGTCTTTCCGGTTCCTGTCTGGGCTAAGGCAACGATGTCGGTCGTGTTTTCGAGCAGGAGCGGAACCACTTTTTCCTGCACGGGCATGGGTTGTTCAAACCCCAATTCGTATAACGCCTTGAGGATGGACGGCGAGATATTTAATTCTTCGAAAGTCATTGATTTTGATAAAATAAGAGACAGGAAAACAGGTCCTGCCTTCAAAAAAATGAAGGCGCAAAGGTAATGTTAAGAAATTGATTATCGACAATTGTATATCGAATATTTACGCAAAGTGCAGGAAATAAGCATTTGTACGGGATCATCGAACATGTCCTTACCTGTTCCGACAGAAAGACAGCCTGCTGCCGGCTGTGCTTGAGAGGAGCGTTTTAAGCGGGATCCGTTAATTTCGTATCAGTCCCGAAATGAATACCACCAGAATAGCTGCCGGCACCAGGTAGCGGATCAGGAAAAAGAAGACCCGCAAACAGGAGAATTTTTTGGCGCCGTAGCTGGTAAGTTCCCTCACGGTGATATGTTTTTTCAGTATCCATCCCGCGTATATGGAGATAAAGAATCCGCCAACCGGAAGCAGCAGGTTGGATGAGGTGAAATCCATCAGGTCGAAAAAGCTTTTGCCAAAGAGTTGCAGTCCGGGAACGATCCCTAATGACAGGGAACACAGCGCACCCGGCAGGAACACGCAGACGGCAACCAGTGCGGTAGCCCGTCCGCGGCGGAGGTGCATTTCTTCCACGCAGAAGGATACCACCACTTCGAGCAGCGAGATCGCGGAAGTCAGCGCCGCGATGCACAGGAGTATGAAGAAAAAGGTGGAGAAGATCATTCCGCCCGCCATTTGCCGGAACATGCCGGGAAGCGTAATGAAGACAAGTCCCGGCCCCGAATCGGGTTCAATGTGGAAGGCTGCCGCCGCCGGGAAGATGGCCACTCCTGCCAACAGGGCGATGAGCGTATCGGCGCCGGCAATCATGCCTGCCGCACTGGTCAGGTCTTCATTCCGCCTGACGTAGGAGCCATACGTGATCAGGCATCCCATGCCCAGGCTGAGGGAGAAGAACGCCTGCCCCATGGCCAGTAAGATGGAGTCGCCCGTTAATTTCGAAAAATCGGGTTTCAGCAGGAACTTCAAGCCTTCGGAGGCGCCCGGCAAGGTGACGGCGCGGATGCATAATACGATCAGCAACACCAGCAACAAAGGCATCAATATCTTGGAACTGCGTTCGATGCCTTTTTTGACGCCGATCATGACGATGCCAAGCGATAGGGCAAGGAAAAGGAACTGATGCAGCAGGGGGAGATAACTGTCTGTGGTGAAGCTTTCAAACTGTTCCGTGGGGTTGCTGGAGATGCCTCCTGAAATGGAGCGGAAGATGTATTCGATGGTCCATCCGCCCACAGCGCTGTAGAACGACAGGATGGCGAATGCAGCCACAATACCCAGCACGCCGATCAGGTACCAGGGCCTTCCCGGCGAGAGTATCCTGAAAGCGCGGTAGGCATTGCTTTGTGCGCGACGGCCGATACTGAACTCGGCCAGCATGATTGGCAGTCCGATAAGTATAATGCAGAAAAGGTATACCAGCACAAATGCGGCGCCGCCGTTTTGTCCGCACAGATACGGGAAGCGCCATATATTGCCCAGCCCGATGGCCGACCCTGCCGCAGCAGCGATGATTCCGAACCGTCCGGAAAAACTATCCCGTTTCATTGCCTCGTTTTATTTTTTGATGGATTTCATATTTGATACCACACGCGCGTTCAACGCTTGCATGCGATGGCTTCGTTGCCCGGAGTCTTTGATTCATGACAGTTATTTTGGCGCCACGAGCGGGAAAGAAACAATATTGCCAAACTGGCAGACCGTAACCTGTTCCCGCACCAGGGTGGTTTTGTCCACGCCGGCCGAAATCTCAACCAGTTGCGGGATACGGTAATAAATGATGTTTTTTGCCTGCTGGTCGGGAGTGATGGAAGCGGGAACCACCGCTTTGCCTATTTCGTACCACACCGCCTTGGCGCCTGCGGTATTTTTGCTTACGATTCCGGTTCTTTCCGAAAAATAGAACAGGTCGGCAGAGACGGACGGTTTCTCGGGTAATGCCGGCCAGGTAACCGTCTGACGGTTTTCGATTTTCGCGCCGTTGAAAAGCGAAAGCAGTTGCTCTTCCTGCGTATCGAGCGACTGGAGCACCAGTTTCAGGGCGGCGCCTTCGGGGTGGTAGTCGGTATTACCGGTCAGGACGTCGAGGCGGCTTTGCCTGATGTTGAAGATCTGCTGGGCGGCTTCGCGGGCCTGTTCTTCGGCGGTCTTACCCATCACCTTGCGTTGCAGCACGGGTATCCGCACAAATGCCGTGTCGGTAAGAATGGTTTTATAGAGCGTATCGACCTTCTCGACGGTGGTATTCCGCACGGCCGTATTCACAAACTGGAAATCGTCGCTGTTTTTACCCTGGCTCCGGCTGTTGATCACCACGTTGCCTACAGTCGCATCCAGCAGCAGTCCTCCCCCGGTGAAACGGAGCAGCCTGTCCATGTTCTGCGGATAGTCGGTGAACGACACCGTGTACAGCTGCTTGCTGTCGGCTTCCTGCCGGTCGCTGATGCGGATCGACCTGATCTGCCACGATTCCGCATCTTTCATCGGAACGTTTTGCAGACCGAGCATGCGGCCGGCATATTCGGCATAGGGGCCTTTCCTGATCAGCGTTTTCACAAGTTCTACTTCGAAATACAGCCTTGTTTGCGGCAAAGCGTACACCAGAGCGCTTGGGCCGACAGGTTGCGACGCGCTGTACGGCGAAATGGCCGTTTCGTTTTTCACTGCCGCGCATGAGGCCATCATTGCGGCCAAAACAATTCCAGACAAAATATTTTTCATGATTCTTAATTTATTGATGAGACGCTTTGCTTAACATTCAATTTCTAATTCCTGAAAGGCTTTCCCGATGTTCTTGATGATGTCGCTTGCGATAAGGGACTGCTGTCCCGATTTCAGGGCGGCTTTATCGCCTGCGGCGCCGTGCAGCCACACGCCTGCACATACGGCGCGGCATGGCGGCCATCCTTGAGCCAGCAAAGATACAATAATTCCGGTTAAAACATCACCGCTTCCGGCAGTCGCCATTCCGGGGTTTCCCGAAGTATTGAAAAAGCATCTCCCGTCGGGCGCGGCAATGGAGGTGTGGGCGCCTTTCAGTACAATGAAGATGGAATACCTGTGCGCCATTTCTATCTGTTTGAGATGGCGCCGGTAACCGCTTGCCGAGCTTCCGGCCAGCCGGTCAAATTCCCCGGGGTGCGGGGTAAGCACGCTGTTGGGCGGCAGCAGTTTCAGCCAGTCCGGGTTTTCCGAAAGGATATTCAAAGCGTCGGCGTCCACTACCAGCGGTACCGGTCTCCGGGTATTGACCGCATTCAGCAGCGCCAGCAAAGCGCGCTGCGTCTCCTGTTTTTTCCCGATGCCGGGGCCTACGCCCAATGCCGAATAAGCCGCCAGATCGGGGATGCGGGTAAACGATTCCGGATCCGGATCAAACGACGTCAGCGCTTCGGGAACCGCTATCTGCATGATGTTGCCTTCCCTTTGCGGGATATGCGCCGTTACAAGGCCGCAGCCCGTACGCATGCAGGCTTTGGCGGCCAGCACGCAGGCGCCCATCATGCCGTGGCTCCCGGCAATCAGGCAGGCATGACCGAAATCGCCTTTGTGTGCAAATTTGCCGCGGGGCCGGACATACCCGATGTCCTGCTTCCCGACCGTATCGTAGCGCGAATCCTGTTTCTCGATCGCTTCGGGCAGCAGACCAATATCCAGCGTTTCCCATTCGCCTGTAAACGCGCCGTTTTCGGCAAAGAAAAACGACAGCTTCGGCTGCTGGAAAGTCAGCGTATAACGGGCGCGGATGATCCTGTCCGGATCGTTATCGCCGTTATCGTCACAGAACAGGCCCGAAGGCATGTCGACAGACACCACGGTGCATCCGCTTCTGTTGATGTGCGCCACCGTTTGCGCCGCCAGGCCATCGAGCGGGCGCGACAGGCCAGTCCCGAAAAGGGCATCGATCACAATGACGGACGGAAGCAGCGCGGGCAGTTTTTTCCCGTTCAGTAACACGGGTTTGCATACCGTCAGCCGTTGAAAGTTCGTCAAGGCGTCGTGCGATAACCGGGCGCTTCCGGTAAGCATGTATACGGACACATCGTAACGCATCCGTTGCAGGATCCTTGCAATGGCCAGTCCGTCGCCGCCGTTGTTGCCCGGCCCTGCAAAAACCGCTATTTTACGCTGCGTATCGAAATGGCTGCCGATCCAGTAAACACAGGCTGTTGCCGCGCGCTCCATCAAATCAACCGGCGAAACCGGCTCGCGTTCAACAGTACAGGCGTCAACTGCCCGGATTTGATGTGGCGTCAATATCTTCATGCATGAATCAAATGATTGATACGGCAAAAATAACGATTTTATCATTTCCCGAAGCCAAAACCGCCCTTTAAAATCGAATTTTCATCCCTGCAAAATATGTAAACTGCTTATCCCCTTCGGTCAAGTAAAAATAGAATAGTATCTTTGCGGAATGCAAGCGGAAAAATATCCAAAGAACTTTCAAGAGTTTCTTGAACAATTTAAGGACGAAGAATCCT
>JAISCQ010000153.1 GCA_031265445.1 Bacteroidales bacterium | reverse complement strand
GGCGAAAAATTAGACGTTATCCTGGAAGAAGATGTTTCCGCATTGGAAGAAGTGGTGGTGGTTGCCTACGGTACACAGCGGAAAAAAGAAATTACCGGAGCCATCTCGGTGGTCGATACTAAAATTATCGAAAAGCAACTCCTGCCGGGTATCGGTCAGGCGTTGCAGGGATTGGCTGCCGGCGTACATGTAACAACTTCGGGACGACCGGGTTCGGATGCCGATATTATTATCAGAGGTATCGGCAGTTTTAACAATTCTTCGCCGCTGTACGTGATTGACGGTATGATTCTCGAAGGTTCGCAACGTCAATTCAACATGAACGACGTCGAAAGCGTTCAGATACTGAAAGACGCTTCCGCCACAGCTCTTTACGGTTCGCGAGGCGCTAATGGAGTCATCCTGATTACGACCCGGCGCGGCGGCGAAGGAGAGACGAAAATCCAGTTTACCGGTACGCTGGGCGTTTCGCAAATCGCCAAACGTTACGAGATGATGAACAGCTTGGAGTTCTTGCGGGTCAATCGCATGGCTTACGAAAATGCCGCTAAAGAGTGGCCCGGCGAACCTGCACAGGGACAGGTATTGACAAATACCGACTGGCAGGATGAATTTTTCAAAACCGGTCTGACAAAAGATTACAACCTGAGCGTTTCGGGCGGCAATCCCAACGGAAACTATATGCTTTCGTTCGACTTGTACAACGAAGACGGCGTAGTAGTCGGTCCCTTCAACGACCGCTTGACCATCCGCAGCAATGCCGAAACGAGAAAGGGCATTTTTACCCTCGGCGAAAATCTGATGGTCGGACGTTCCGAAACAAAAACCATGCAAGGCTCGCCCTTTATCGATTTGGCGCGGATGCCGCCGATTATTCCTGTCCGTGACCCCGAAAATCCCGAAGAATACGGTTATGGGAGCGCCTCCTACCAAACTTACGGAACCAACCCCATCGGTTTGCAGGAAACGCGCGACCACCGTCAGTACAATCTCCGCATTATCGGTTCCGCCTATCTTCAAATAGAACCGCTGAAAGGCTTGCAATTGAAAACCAATCTGGGCGTTGAGTATTTCAACTGGTACGACAAATACAAAACGACTTACAAACAGCTCCGCTACCTGACAGGCAACCAGTACGAAGATGAATTGTCGGAAGGTAACGGCGATATGCAGTCGTGGCAGTGGGAAAACACGGTTTTTTACAAAAACAGCATCGGCAATCATAAATTTGATGCATTGCTTGGCTATACGGCTCAAAAACAGGAGCGGCGCAGCAATAGCGTTTCAGGCTACAACATGCTTGCCCCGAATTTTTGGGTACTCAACCAGTCTTCCCCTGATGTGCCTTTTGATGCATCCGGATCGGAAAGCACCATTGCAATGACTTCCGTAATTGCCCGTATAAACTATAATTATGCCGACCGCTACTTGCTTCAGGGAAACCTCCGGCGGGATGCTTCTTCGCTCTTCGGCAAAAATTATAGGGCAGGTTATTTCCCCGGCGTTTCGTTGGGCTGGCGCATCAATGAAGAAACCTTTATGAAATCGGCGCATTGGCTGAACGACCTGAAACTTCGATTGAGTTACGGTATTTCCGGAAACCAGCAGGCAATTCCGGCTTATAAATTTGCCACCTATATTGTGTCGGGCGACAGGGTCGGTATTTTCGGCTCGCCTTCCGGCGTATATCCGGGCATGATTCAGAACGGATTGGCTAATCCCGATTTGCGCTGGGAAAGCAGGGAAACCTTTAATGTCGGCGTGGATTTTTCGTTATTCAACCAAAAACTCTACGGCTCGTTTGAATATTTCGACGCCCGCTTGAACGATTTGCTCATCGAAAAAGAACAGGCGTGGTCGAAAGGCACCGACATAAATCCCTGGATGAATTACGGTAAAATAACCAACAAGGGACTCGAATTGCAAATAGGTTACAGGGAAACCAAGAATGATTTCAAATACGACGTGTCGCTGAATGTATCGGCTACCCGCAATAAAGTCCTTACCTTAGACGGGGATGATTTCTATTTCGCCGGTATAAACGACGCCAGTTATACCGAGTTGGGACATTCCATGGGCGAGTTTTATGTGCTTCGCACCGACGGAATTTTCCAGAATTGGAACGAAATTTACGCACATTCAAAAGTGCTTGTCGATGAAAACACAGGACAGGAACAGGCCGTTTTGATACAGCCTAACGCGCAGCCGGGCGATATTCGTTATCGGGACATCGACGGCGACGGCGTGATTACGGAATCCGACCGCGAACTGATTGGCAGTCCTTTCCCCAAATTCGAAGGCGGTCTGAATATCAGTTGCGAATACAGGGGCTTCGACCTCAACCTGTTTTTCTACGGCGTGTATGGAAACCTGATTTACAACAATATGAAATACAATCTGGAACGCATGAACGAAACAAGCAATCTGCCGGCAAACCTGAATCCGTGGCACGGCGAAGGTACATCGAACACAACGCCCCGCCCGTATATCGGACAAACCGACAATACCCTCGGCTATACCGACCGATGGATTGAAAAAGGCGATTACCTCCGCCTGAAAAACATCCAGATTGGCTATAACGTACCTGCGAATATCCTGAAAAGTACACAGATAATCGAAAAAGTCCGCATCTATGCAGGTGCGCAGAACCTCTTTACGCTTACCGGCTATTCGGGCTTGGACCCTGAAATTTCGGGCGGCAATCTGTTTAGTAAAGGTTACGACGACGGCCATTTCCCGCCTGTTAGAACGTTCACCTTCGGTATGCAAATATCTTTTTGATTAATAATAAAGAATATTATAATAATGAAGAATATAAAATTTTTATTCGGAATCGTTTGTCTGGCGCTTGTATTTTCGTGCGAAGATATATTAGACCAGAAAAATCCCAACGAATTGGATACCACCCAATTCTGGAAAACAGAAGAAGACTTGTCTTCCGGCTTGAATGCCGCCTATCGCGCTTTGCGTTTCAATGGCGAATATCGCCGCTGGCTGCATATATTATATGTATCGCGTTCGGATGAAGGATATTCCACTTCACCCAACGCTACTTTTGTGTCGTATTCCAATTTCCTCACCGAAAATCATGGCAGCGCCGAAGCGGTTTTATATACCTGGCTCGATTTGTACAAGGGTATATTCTGGGCGAATCAAGTGATGGATAATGCACCCGACATAGAAATGAACGGTGAAACCCGTTCTCAAATCATCGGGCAAGCCCTTTTCCTTCGCGGCACGGGTTATTTCAACATTGCCGGCGTATATGGCAGAGGACCGGTCTATACAAGCGCATTTGCCGAAGCCACTTCCGCCATTTACGAACAGGCGGATATTTACCTGCAGGCGCAAAAAGACTTTGAGGAAGCGGCGAAGCTTTTGCCCGCCCAATGGGAAAAGCCGGAAGCTAATTTGGGACGTATTACCCAGGGAGCCGCGCTCGCGATGGGCGTGAAAGTGGCGGCGCAACTGCATGAATGGGACAAGGTAAAAACATTGTGCGAAGCCATTTTTGCCCTGAAAAACAGCAACGGACAGGCGATTTACAGCCTGATGCCGGACTATAACGACAATTTCACGGAAGCCAACGAAAACAATGCCGAGTCGCTGTTTGAAATACAGTTTATGTCGGGACCGGTCAACGGCGTCGGACAGCTTAGCCATGAAAGGGCAAAATTCCTCGGATTACCCGTCAACGAATGTTCTTACGACGATGCTACGGCAAGCAACATCGTTAAAGCCGACTTGGAAAAAGAAAAAACAATTGACAATAAAGTAGACCCGCGTTTGAAACATACGCTGTTTTATGATGATTCCTCAGTCCGAAACGAACTGTTTTACGGTAAAACATGGACGCAATGGGGATTGAGCAATGCCAAAGTATATTGGAAAAAATATACTTGTTGGGATACAAAAACAAAGGAAACCCACGACGACAACGGAATCAACATTCGTGTGGTGCGCTTGGCGGACATTTACCTGATGTATGCCGAAGCCCTGAACGAACTCAACCGTACCTCGGAAGCATACGAATACATCAATCGGGTACGGGCGCGCGCCGGGATGTCGAAACTGGAAGAGTCGCGGGTATTTACCGGCATCGGCAACGATCCGGCTAAAATGCGTGCACAAATTATGCACGAACGCTCCTGCGAACTGGCCGGCGAAAGTTGGCGCTGGCTCGACCTCGAACGCTGGGGAATGTTCGATACGGTAGAAAATATCGCCTGGCTCAAAAGCCGCGACTCCGAATTTAACAACTTTGTAATCGGTCAAAGCAACCGCTTCCCGATTCCTTACCGCGAAATACATTTGGTGTCTGGACTGGAACAAAATCCCGGATACAAATAATTAGTTAAGAACTAAGAGTTAAGAACTAAGAGTTAAGAACTAAGAGTTAAGAACTAAGAGTTAAGAACTAAGAGTTAAGAACTAAGAGTTAAGAACTAAGAGTTAAGAACTAAGAGTTAAGAATTAAGAGTTAAGAATTAAGAGTTAAGAATTAATAATTAAGCATTTATGAAAAAGACAGTTTTAATAAGAAATCTATGCACCCTGTCGGCGGTTTTGTTTCTGCTGGCGTCGGCGTGTAACGGTAAGGACGAAAACGAAATACTGGTATGGAACGATCCGCCTACTGCGGCGGACACTTTATATCAAAATCCGCTGTTTGAACCCGACTTGGCCGACCCCTCGTTCATCCGCGCTGCCGACGGCTGGTTTTACGCCTACGGCACGCAAAACGCCTGGGCAACGGGTGTGAACCGTATCACCCCCATCGTCCGCTCCAAAAACCTCGTGAAATGGGAGTATGTAGCCGACGCTTTCACTTCCGAATCCAAGCCCTCGTGGCACAACGGCGGTATTTGGGCGCCGCAAATCGTTTTCAATCCCAACGACGGAATGTATTACCTGTATTACAGTAATTC
>JAISCQ010000208.1 GCA_031265445.1 Bacteroidales bacterium | reverse complement strand
GTAGTCAGAAGCGGCCAAACAGGTATTCAAAATCCGCTCTAATTCGTACCCCATAAAACAAAAACAACATCTTATCTTGCTGTTTTACAGGCAATTCCAGAATTTAAAATAAGTCCCGTAGGGGCAAAATCAATTTTATCCTCAATGCGACAGTTTGAATTGCACCCACTGCTGTCTCCGGCGGAAAGGCAAAACATTTTTGAAAGGGGGGTTTCCATCGACGGTGGAAAGGCAAAACATCTGTAAAAAGGATTTCCATCGACGGTGGAGCCTGATACGTATGCTCAATGCGACAATTATATATAACCCTTATTTTTGATGGGGCTTGAGACTGTCAGGTTTGTACCAGCAAGCGGAACGCTTTCGTCATCGCTTTGTCGAGGCCGCCAAGATCTTTCCCGCCCGCTGTGGCAAAGAATGACTGCCCGCCGCCGCCGCCCTGCATTTCCCCGGCAGCTTCGCGCACCGCGTTCGAAGCGTTTTTTCCTTCGGCCACCAGGGCATCGCTCAGCGCAATGGTCAGCGTCGGTTTGCCTCCATAGTCGCTACCGGCAATGAATACCACCCGTTCAAAGCTGCTTTTTAACCGGAACGCCATATCTTTAATGAGGTCGGGCGCAAATGATGAAGTAAAACGGATCACATTCATCCCATTGTGCTCTTCCACCCTTTCCACCAGGCCATGCTGGAACTCGTCCATGCGTTTGCGCATCACATCCTCGAGCTGCTTCTTCAGCTCATTGTTTTCCTCCACTGCTTTCCTGATAGCCTGCAGGAACGAAGGCGAATTGTTGAACATGTCGCGTATTTGCTGTATGGTGTCTACCTGTGCGTAGATGTATTGCTCCACCTTTTCGGCAGTGATGGCTTCGATACGGCGGATACCCGCGGCAATGGCGCTTTCGGAAATGATCTTGAACACTCCGATTTGCCCGGTTGCCTTCACATGCGTGCCTCCGCACAATTCAACGGAATCGCCGAACTGTATGGCGCGCACCTCTTCACCGTATTTCTCGCCGAAGAGCGCCATGGCGCCCATTTTGCGTGCATCGTTCATGGAGATGCCGCGATATTCGTTCAATGGAGCATTATCACGGATCATCCGGTTCACGCGCTTTTCAACCCGGCAGATTTCTTCGTCGCTCATCTTCTGAAAGTGCGAGAAGTCAAAACGCAGGTAATCCGGGCAAACCAGCGAGCCTTTCTGTTCCACGTGCGTACCCAGCGCTTCGCGCAAGGCAAAGTGCAGCAGGTGTGTCGCCGAGTGATTGGCTTCGGTGGCGCGACGCCTGTCGATGTCCACCACCGCCAGGAAATCGGCATCCATGTGTTCCGGCAAACGGTCGACCATGTGGACGTTCAGATCATTTTCCTTTTTGGTGCTGATCACCGGTATACGTTCCGTATCGGATTTGATGCAGCCGGTGTCGCCCACCTGGCCGCCGCTTTCGGCATAGAACGGCGTTACGTCGAACACCAGCTGGTACTGCTCCCTGCCTTTGGCGGTAACCTTGCGGTAACGCGTGATATGGATGTCGGCCCCGGTACAGTCGTAGCCGATAAAACGGGTTTCGTCGCCCGATGCAAGTTCTACCCAGTCGCCGGTATCGACGGCAGCAGCAGCGCGCGAACGGTTCTTTTGCGCCGTCATTTCGGCTTTGTATTCGTCTTCGCTGTACGAGAGCTTATGTTCGCGCAGGATCAGTTCGGTAAGGTCGAGCGGAAAACCGTATGTGTCGTACATTTCGAACACTGTTTTCCCGCCGATCACCGTTTGTTGCCTTGCATTGGCTTCGTCGATGATGTTTTCGAGCAGCGAGATACCGGTGGACAATGTCCGCAGGAATGACTGTTCCTCTTCGCGAATCACACGTTCGATCAGTTTTTGCTGGGCTTTCAGTTCGGGAAACGAGTCGCCCATGACGCGAACCAGTGCAGGCGTCAGTTCGCACAGGAACGGCCCGGTACGCCCGAGGAACGTGTATCCGTAGCGCACAGCGCGGCGCAGCAACCGGCGGATGACGTACCCGGCCCTGTTGTTCGAGGGTATCTGTCCGTCGGCGATGGAAAACGAGATGGCGCGGATATGATCGGCCACTACGCGCATGGCGATGTCGCTCTGTTCCTGTTCGCCGTATGGTATGCCGCACATCATCGAAATGTCTTTGATGATGTACTGGAAAAGATCGATATCGTAGTTGGATGTTTTTCCCTGAACGATACGGCAGAGGCGTTCAAAACCCATACCGGTATCCACGTGCCTGGCAGGCAGCAGTTCCAATTCGCCCGACGCTTTGCGGTTGTACTGGATAAATACCAGGTTCCAGATTTCAATCACCTGCGGGTCGTCGTTATTGACACAGTCACGCCCGGGAACCCTGATGCGTTCGTCGTCGGGACGCGAATCGTAATGGATTTCCGAGCATGGCCCGCATGGACCCGTTTCGCCCATTTCCCAAAAATTATCCTTTTTCCTGCCAATCAATATGCGGTCTTCCGGCAGGTATTGCTTCCAGAGGTCGAATGCTTCCCTGTCCATATCGAACCCGTCTTCGGCGCTGGCCTCGCAAACCGTGGCGTACAGGCGGTCTTTATCTATTTTCAGCACTTCCGTGAGATATTCCCATGCCCAGGCAATGGCCTCTTTCTTAAAATAATCGCCAAACGACCAGTTACCCAACATTTCGAACATGGTGTGATGATACGTATCGTGCCCTACTTCCTCCAGGTCGTTGTGCTTGCCGCTTACGCGGAGACATTTCTGGCTGTCGGCCACACGCGGGTACATGGCGGAATGATTGCCCAGAAAAAGATCCTTGAACTGGTTCATTCCCGCGTTGGTAAACATCAGTGTGGGATCATTCTTCACCACCATCGGCGCCGACGGTACGATATGGTGCTGTTCGGATTTGAAAAAATCCAGAAAAGATTTTCTTAACTCGTTGGAGGTCATTAATTTAATTGTTCGAAAACTATGGCTACTTTTTTGCAAAAATAACTAAAAAATGTCAATACAAGTCGAATATGGCTGATGTATATCCTCGCATTTATACGATTTTATCCGGGAATAATGACGTAATGTTTTGTGCTGAAACATAATTTGTAATTTATTTTGGCATTGGTAAAAATAAAATTATTTTTGCCGGTTATTGTAACATCTTTATATGGTCGCACGTATAAGCGGGGTAAAGATCGCTTTGCGCGGCATTATCGAAAAACAAGAATAACCCATAAATGCGTGACAATTAATGGATCATAATAATTTGAAATCGATGAGAGTTATACGATTAGCATCGTTGAGAGTTTTGTCGTTCACCATTTTAGCAGTTATTGCAGGCTGGTGTTTGTTGCCGGAGTATGCCGCCGGAAATGATTCCGGCTCGATGGCTCAAACGGTTAGCGACTCTATTGTTGCCCCCAATGTGTTTACGCCCAATGGCGATGGACGCAACGATGTTTTCGAAGTGACGTCGAAAGAAAAAAACACGGTGTCGCTGAAAATATTTACCCGCGCCGGAGTGTTGGTTTTCAGTATTGAAGCCAAACGATGCCGCTGGGATGGCTATTCGCTGGGCGGACAGGAAATGGCCGCCGGAGTGTATTACTTTACGGCCGAAGTACCCGGTTCGTCGCCAAAAGTAAAAAAAGCAGGATTTGTGCATCTATACAGGTAATCGTACATGTATCACCGGAACTATACCACCTATCTCCAAAAGGAACTTGACTTTTTAAAATTACTGGTTACCCGTTTCCATGAACAGGAGAAAATAAACGATTTGGAATTGGATATCGCATTGCTGAAAACGCAGGAGATATACGAGCAGTTGCTGCGGATCAAGTCAATGCCCGAAGCCGCTACAGGCGAAAGGAAAGCTGCACCGATACCTGCCGAAGTTCCTGCAGCTGCTGTTTCTGAAAAAAAGATACCGGAGCCGGAGCTTCAACCCGAACCGCCCCGAAAAGAACCATCCGAGCCACCACCGGCGCCACTTATCCGCGAGGAAAAGAGACCACCTGTGACCACGGATGCGGAACCGGCAAAAGCCGGAATTTTGGCAGAAAAAATCGGCCCGACTGATTTTCATCCGATCAATGAAACCCTGGCGCAACAAAAGCCGGGATACGACCTGTCGAGTAAATTGCAAACTGCGCCATTGAGGTCGATCGTTGAGGGTATCGGCCTGAATGATAAATTCCTGTACATCCGTGAACTGTTCAAGGGCGACAGCGCTTTATACAACAATACCGTCCGGCACCTGGATACTACGGAATCGTTGGATGATGCGATGGACTTTATCCATCGGCATTTTGACTGGAACAGAAAGGACGGGACCGTTCAGAAATTTATCAATCTGGTGCAGCGGAGACACCATTAAATGAAGCGTAAGGAATAAAGTTCATCACTTCATCAATGGGGAAATTATATATAGTGCCTACACCCATCGGGAACCTGGGCGATATGACATATCGTGCTGTCGAGGTATTGAAGCAGGTCGATTTTGTCCTTGCCGAAGATACCCGGACAAGCGGAAACCTGCTGCGACACTTCAACATTAGCAAGCCGATGTATGCGCACCATAAGTTTAATGAACACAAATCGTTAAGGTCGATTATCGACAAGCTGGCAGCAGGACAAACCGTAGCTTTGATTTCCGACGCAGGTACTCCATCTATTTCTGATCCCGGATTTCTGATGGTACGTGAATGCGTTGCCTGTGATATCGAAGTGGAATGTCTCCCCGGCGCTACGGCATTGATCCCGGCACTTGTCAGTTCCGGTTTTCCGAGCGACCGCTTTTGCTTCGAAGGATTCCTGCCTCCCAAAAAGGGCCGGCAGGCGAGATGGAACGAATTAGTTGCGGAACGCCGCACGGTGGTCTTATACGAATCGCCCCATAAACTCTTGAAAACCTTGCAGGAGATACAGGCTTATTTCGGCGAAGACCGGCGTGTATCCGTATCGCGCGAATTGAGCAAGCTACACGAAGAAACCGTCAGGGGAACCGCTCGCGAACAAATTGAAGAGTGGACGAAAAGGCCGTCTATCAAGGGGGAAATTGTTATTGTGATAGAAGCAAACCATTGACCCGTTAAGATAAGACGAATGATTGAAACATAAAGCCATCAATACTCGATCATCCATATCAAAAAACGGCTTGTACACTCTTCGTACAAACCGTTTTTTGATGGCAACCATGCTATGAAAGCAACTAAAGATCTATTATTGGGTCATTAGTAACATCTTGCGAGTATCAAACAAAGCTGTAAGTCCGCTCGCATATGTATATCCGTACCTGGTTTCAAGAATTTTGCGCATGTACCAGATGGTAGATTCGTTACACGTGCGATTCTTCAAATCAGGTTTTTCTTTTTGCAACGACATGTCGACTTCCCTCCAATATTTACTGAGTTCGGGGAAGATTTCCCACAGGTCGCGTACAGGATGCAGCAGCAACCGGTCGTATGGGCAACTTGCCCTTGCAGCCAGCTGGTAAAGCAGCAAAAATATATCGCCGTTCTGTTGCCTGCAAAATCCGATCAGTTCCTGAAACTCCACCCCACTGCATTTTAACAGTTGCCGCGTAGCATCTTCACGAGCCGGCATCGAATCAAGAGGAGTCCAGCAATTCAGCCAGGCAGTATATTTTTGATCGAATTCCTTGCGCACTTCAGGGTTTATCCTGTCGACCAAGGCATCCAGCATATCCAGCTCCTTCTGTGTCAGTGCAGGCTGCACGCCACAATTCAATATACTTTCATCAGAAAACATCCCGGCAATATACATGTTGTCCGAATGAACATACGAATCAAGCCTCTCTATCGATACAACATCCCGCCTGGAGCACGAGGTGGTACATGCTCCTGATACAGCAAAAAATATGATTACCAAATATTTAAAATATTTAATAATTCTCATATTAAGTACGTTTTATAAATTAATTTACACTAAACTTGTTTGTAAATTGCTTATTATCAACATATATGATTGGCAACAATCATACAAACCAATTAAAATTACTGATATATATTTCTAGTATTAAAGATGCAGCAAAGCTAAAAACGTTGCGTCAAAAAGTTAAAAAAGTTAAAAAAATAAAAAATACCTTTTAACACATAGCGTAAACCTTTTCGCGTACCACATCAGCCCATTGATGATAATTTTTTGATTTATCGAAGGTCGTATATGTTATGGGGGTACCGAATTTCAAGCACAAATGTTGATTTTTCTGTTTGAAAAATTCATCCACAAGAAAAGTCATTTCGATATTGGCCTTGATCCTGAGTTTTTTCCGAAAATTGGCCAGGTTATAAAAGAAATTCGAATTACGGCCTTCGAAATAGACCGGTATCACGTCGCGATGATATTGTACAGCTTTCCGGATAAAGCTCTTGTTCCATTTCAAGTCGGTGATTTGTCCCTGAATCTTCCGGGAACATAAACCTGCCGGGAAATAGAGTATTTGCGCGTCACTCGAGTAAGTTTCGTCAATTTTTTGGGCATACTCGGTCGATTGCCGTCCGTGCTTGTTTACCGGCACAAATATCGGTTCAAAGTTTTTGAGATTCAGCAGCAAATCATTGACAATGAAACGTATTTCGGGAAATCTCGTCCCGATGGCATCCATCAGCACCAAACCATCAAACCCGCCTAACGGGTGATTGGAAGCAAAGATGTAGCGGCCATCGACGGGAAGCTGCGCCAGCCCTTCCATGTCGTACGTTACTTTCATGTCCTCGAGGATATTCCGCACAAAAGACAGTCCCTGCCGATCGCGATAATCATAAATGATACGGTTCACCTCGTCCTCGTGGATGAGCCGTTTCATGAAAGAAACCACAAAGCCCGGCATCATTTTGGCCAATGCCGGGTTCTTTTTACGGATTACCTCCTTAACATCGATGAATTTCCCGGATTCCAAATTTCAATGTAGAGGCAAGTCATTCTTTGTTTCTACAACCTGTAACAACCAGGTCATTTCAATATTCTTGATTTCCTGTACGATCAGCTGCAATTCCTGCATGAATATTTCTTTACCTTTTTCATCTGTGGCAATGATCCGGGAGGCAAGGGAGGTATAATACTCCACGGCATCCTGCATGTTTTTGCAAAACGAGCGGTAGTACTTCATTTGCTTCATATTTTCCGGGTTAAAGGTTTCTTCAAGCTGTTCTTTCAGGTAGGCGATGTATATCTTCAATTCGTTGATAAACATGTGCGGACGGTAGGCTTTGCGCAGCAAGTTGGTACGTCCGTAAATATGGTCGACCATTTCCTTGAGCGACACCACTTTGTCGAAATAAGCCAGGTTGGGACCCGGACATGCCGTAACGCCCGTGACCGCCTTGTTGATAGGCGGCGTTTTGTACCTGTGTACAGCCGTATTGCTCAGCCCGATGCACAAACATTCGCGGGTCAGCAACTGATGGCGTTTCTTTTGGCGTTCCTCTTCGGTTATTTCCTCCTGTGCCAGCTGTTGCAGTTTTTTGCTAAGATATGCTGCAGATGCGGTGCATATCGGTTTTTCGGTAAACTCGGTATTGGCTTGCAGAAACTTTTCGCTGCACGGACTTCCCGGACGGTTTTCAGACACCATGCGGTATTTTTCCCTTTCGCCCGAAGTGTCTTTCAGATAGTTGAACGGAACGCCCAGCGGCGAATTTCTGCTCAGGACAATATCCTTCTCGGTGGAGGCTGCCAATAATTCAAGCGTTTCGTCGTCGACAACAACAGCTTCGGGCACCAGCAAGAACGGGCTTCCCCAGCCGGTGGCATCTACCTGGTAATACTCGCGCAGGAAAGCATCTTCTTCGGCCGTGCCGATGCCGCCCTGCACGGTTACCCTGATGGCGGGACGCGTTGCCGGCGGCATTTTCCCCTTTGCCGTGAGCGCCTTGCAATAGATGTCGAAAAGTTCCTCGATTAATGCTTCCCGTTTGTTTTTAAATTCTTCGAGGATCGGCCCCAGCATGAATCCGTCGCTGGCAAAGGCATGGCCGCCGCAATTCAAGCCTGATTCGATGCGAAATTCGGAAACCCAGAGTCCCTTCTTAGCCAGGTATTTTCCCTGTATGATGGCCGAACGGTGATCGCTTACCTTGATCACGATCTTTTTTACAAATTCAACGTCGTGCATCTCCGTGAAGACATCGAGCTGTTCCATGTAATTATACAGGCGGGGGTTCATGCCTGCCGAAAAGATGATGGATGAATCCGTCAATTCGCTATTGGCATAACCGCGCAAGGCAGCCACAGCATCCGAGCCGTTTTCGATTACCGACCCGTCCGCATGATAGCGTTCGTTGTCCAGCTTGGTCATGATATTCACATCAATGCAGCCGGCTTTCACCTCTGTACGCAATTTTTGCTCCATCTTCCGGCGTTCGTGCCTGTCGTGCATTTCCTGCATCTGCCGGTACATCTTTTTCATGAAACTGCCTTCGGGCAACATCTCAAAGTACTGTACCAGTTCGGAACCCGCCTCAAAGGTCGATTCCCTGAGCCGGTCGATCTGCTTGTCGACAATCCTGTTGAGCAGGTTCAAGTAATCGGTGATGCGTTTGGCTCGATAATCGGGCTCAGTCGTATGGATGGGCAAATAGGGCTCATTGATTTTCTGATAGTAATGCTGGCGCATCCGTTCAACAAGCGTATCCTCAATGATGGAAACGACGGATGATATGCCGAACCGCGCTACTTTTACCGGAGAATCGATCGTGTATGCCAATCCCATAACGGGAATGTGGAAGGAGTGAAAATATGTGTGTCTGTCCATTAAAATAGATTGATGCGGACAAAGATAGATTAATTATGGAAACTTATGCAAAAAATTCTATTCCCAGGAGTGTAATATCGTCGAAAATAGCATGGTTGTTCCCGTTCAGGTTTTGCGTATCGATCACTTCATTGATGACGCCGTCGATATCGGGCACATGCTGTATGGCCGACTCCAGGACATAGAATGCCGATTTGACGCCGCCTTCGCCCGTATCGGACAGCAATTCCACCAACCCGTCGGTATACGAAAGCATCAAACTGTGCTCCATGATGGTGAGCCTTCTTACGCTGATAAAAGGTAAACGTTCGAGCATTCCGATGGCAAGGCAGGCGCTTTCGAGCAATTTGATATTTTTGCTGTCCGTCCGGTACAGGATGACCGGCGTATGGCCGGCATTGGCATATTCAAGCTGATGGGTATCATAATCGAAGCGGGCAATGAATATGGTGATGAATTTTTCGCCCTGCGCGCTCTCGTACACACGCTTGTTCAGTTTCTGCAAAAGGCTGTCCATCGAAATCTCCGAAGTAAACAAAGCCCGCAAGGTCGCCTGGAAGTTGGACATTAACAATGCAGCCGCCATTCCTTTGCCCGACACGTCGGCCACGCAGAATCCCAGCTTGTTGTCGCCCAGTTCAATACAATCGAAATAATCGCCCCCTACTTCATAATGCGGCTTGTAGAAAGCATTCATCAGCAGGTGCTGGTTGCGCGGAAGATCCCTGGGGTTGGGCACCAGCATGTTCTGCATCTGCGAAGCCAGTTCCAGCTCTTTGCGCAGCGCCTCCTGCTGCAAACTGTCCTGGAACAGGCGGATATTCTCGATGGCCACCACAATGATGTTGGAGATGGTTTGTATGAAGTGCAGGTGCTTGATCACCGGGCTTACGCCTTCCATTTCTTCCTCGATGTCGCCGATCAGTACATAGGCAATGGGCACGTAATTGTTGTAAACCGGGATCACGATATCGAAGCCCGGCAGAATATCCTGCTCGGATGTAACAAACGTGATTTCGGTATACGAAAACAGGTTCTCTTCCACCTTGATGTTATGAACGACATCAGTTGGCACCCCGGCCGAAAGGATACATTCCCAGCCGTCCTGATGTTTGAACATGACTACTTTCCCGATATTGAGTTTGTTGCAAAGAATATCCACATAGCTTTCCAGCAACACATTCACCGGTTGGTTGTCGTTAATCGCACGAGTGATCTCAAGCAGCGAATTTAATTTAAACTTAAGTGTTTGCGTGGAGGATTTTTCCGACATCTTACTGCTTTTTTGATGATTTTAAGTTTGAACTGCAAATTTAGTATAAATCTTCAAATCCAATAACCCTGTCGTGATAAATTCGTTCAGGCGGACTTATTTTTATTGAAAAACTTAACAATGATATTCGAATCGAGCGAAAGCTGTAACAGGTGAGCTACTTTTCCTTTATTGATGGCAATTTCGAGGTATCCCGAAATATTGAACACTGCCAGCAGTTCGCCAAGGCTTGTTTCGTGGAAGTACCTGTTGATACGGGTAATTTTGTAACGGGTACTCTGCACCATGATCTCGAACGGCCGCCCTTTGCCGATCCTTTCGAAATCGTCGCGCGTGATATTGGTGATCACGTTTCCAAAAGCATTGATGTGAATAATCGTTCCCGTGATCTGCGATTCGTCCACGGTTGCCAGTACCGTTCCCATGCGTTGGTAATCGGTGTACGCGCTGCCCAGCCCGGCAATATCGCCGCCGTTGACCAGATGGACGGCAGCAGGCGCAAATACTGAAATAGCCGGATAATTGGGCGATGCGTCATCCTTGAACTTTTCGATGCGCACCATGGCATCGGGCGCCGAGTCGAACAGCAAACCGAAAATACCATTGTCTGTACCTGTAAAATAGTGCCCGTTGTAATATGCCGCTGCAAAAGGAGCGCTGTTGCTGTACTCGCTGGCTATGGAAATGATATGTACCGTACCTTTTGGAAAGTATGCATAACTGTGCTTCACCATATATGCAGCATACGAAATACCCGAATTGAAAGGCGGCGCCCGGTGCGATAAATCCACCACCTGCACGGAAGGAACAGCCGACAGGAGAACGCCCTTCACTGCCGCTACATAAAAATCGTCTGTCCATCCCGTGGTTAGGGTGATTATTGCCATAATAGGTTATTGGTCGCCTTTGGTTTGAAATTCCGCAACAAAAATAATGGATAATTCCGGAAATCTGTCATCAGGCTTGATGTCTTTTTGTAAGACAGGTAAAATATTCGGCGCTCTGTGCGGTCGGAAGCCAACTTGCCGAAACTCGCGCTATTGCGAATGCTTCTCCGTAATTTTTGGATTTTTTGTCATCGAAAGATATTATTTTGTAATCAAAAAGGCACTATATTTGTGCGTTAATCGTCAAATCGAACATGATATGGAAGGAGATAGAAATAAGCATCTTTTGTTCAGGCATCTCCAAAAAGAGAATGCTTTTTGGAGCTATGATCCTTCATTTGTCAAATTGGAAAACCTGAAAGATGAGATGTTCATCGAAAAAGTGATGCTGCATTTGGACATAGACGATATCAATCGATTATTTGCTCTTTACCCCAAGGCCCGGATAAAAAAAGTATGGAGAACCCGTTTGTGTCCGCTTGAACCGTACTGCAACGGGTTAAACCGACTGTTTGCTTACATGTACTTCGACATCAAAAATCCGGACAGGTATATTAAGGCGCAACGTGCAAAACATATCAGGGAACTTGTCAAATGAACGGATTGGCGTCACATACGGCAGCTGTGTTTGAAGAATTATCCGGGCTGGAATGTATCAAAGATTACTGTTTAATCGGAGGTACGGCACTTGCTTTGCAGTTGGGTCACAGGCTGAGCGAGGATCTTGATTTCTGCCGGTGGAAGACGCAGGAGAACGAGAGAATCAGCGTTGACTGGCCGGGCATTGAAACCGAGCTTTCCCGTTTGGGGCGGGTCTCCCGAAACCTGTTGGACCATAACCAGTGTGATTTCAATTTAAATGGGGTAAAACTCACTTTTTACGACAACAATATTTCTATGGCGCCGACGGGACTGGTAAAACAGGATTTCCTGAACAACATCAGGATCGCGGACAAAACGTCGATAGGCATCATGAAAATAGAGGTGATGTTACGGCGTTATAATTTCAGGGATTATTATGATATTTATGCGATCCTGAAGGATGGAGCATCATTAAAAGATTTGGTCGAAGGGGCCGGGAAGTACTCGCGGCACAGGCTCAAGACCCGGGACATGTTCACCATGCTGGTCAAAGGCGAGAATTTTGCGGCTGATAATCATATCCCGGTGTTACAGCCAAAATACAGAGTTAATGCCAACGACATTGAGCGCTTTCTGACTGACGAAATCAAGAAAATGAACGAGAAAAAACTGAGGGCAGCACAGGCGATTGAAAAAAAAGACCATAAAAAAAGCCGGGGCATGTCGTTTTGAGGTCAGGGCGTCTTATTCCTGATCCGGTCAGGTTCATCTTTCCCGGCATAAATCAAGCAGCCCGTTGATCACTGTTAACGGATGCGGCGGATGCCCGGGAATGTACAGGTCGATGTCATGCTGCGCCACAAAACTGCGGTCGATTGCAGGACTGTCGGCAAAGGAGCCGCCACTGATTGCATCGAACCCCGCTAACACAATGATTTTGGGGTCAGGAACTGCATCGTAGCATATTTGGAGCGCTGCCGCCATATTTTCGCTGACAGGTCCGGTGATAACGATACCGTCAGCATGTCGCGGCGATGCAACAAACTCAATGCCAAATCGCCCCATGTCGAAGTTCACGTTCGAGCAGGCATTCAATTCCAGTTCGGCGCTGTTATCGCCGCCGGCCGAAACTTGCCGCAGCTTCAACGACTTTTTGAACAGCCTGCGAACAGAACGACGCACCAGCGCCGGATCAACAACAACAGGCACGTCATGGCCTTCGATAACCATCAATCGCGAAAGATCGTTGGTTGCCAGGCGGTAGTCATTGGTAAACCTGATCTTTTCGGGAAAAGCGCGCGCACATAAACCGCAGAAGCTGCATTTGGCAAGGTTGATACGAACAGGGGATGTTTCTATGGCCTCCGACACGCAAAAATCCCGAAGGATTTCTTCGTCGACGGGTTTGCTGGAGATAACCGGACGTCCCCTGAAACTTTGATGCAGGTGTATATCCGTTACATCCGGAATGTATTGCTTACCTTGTCGGCGTAATATTTTTAACTGGTCGAACATCGAATGATAACTTTATTGGAAAATATCCCGATCCAAACATCGTGCAATAATACAATAAAAAGCAATACGCAAAACAGTCGGGTGCATTTCAAATGGTTGCATCACGGTCGTTTTTGAAGGTAAACCTGCGCATGCCAACCTGTCGGGCGGCGAAGCTGCCAGACAGGGTTGGAAGCGCCTTTTGACCCTGACAGGTCGTTATTTTATACCAGTTTCTTTACCAGCGTTTCGCGATCGCCCGGAAGTAAGTCCATTACCGGTACTTCGGGCATGGTGTAGGCGCCCGGTTGCCGGCGCATGGTAGCGCGTCCGCATGCCGTCATGATTTGCGCCGTAAGCGCCGGGTTATTGATCTTCATGCGGAACTCGAACAGCTGGTTCTGGGTAACGCCCGAAACGCCCTTGCGTTCCATCAGTACGCCATGTCCCATGTCGAGCAAAGCATCCACGTTATCCACCTGCATCACTACGGTGTGATCCTTGGCGAAATAGGCATCGGTTTTGACGGCCTGTTCTACACCGGAAAAATCAACGCCGGGTTCCAGTTCCACGTATACCATCCGGCGATGTACGCCTGTACCGGCAGGAATGGTCATCGAAAGAGCGTTCCTGACGCCCGTTTTCGACTTCACGGCTACCGTATGCCCCATGCTCATGCCCGGCCCGAAGTTGGTATAAGTAATTCCCTTGGGAGCCAGGGCTTCCATCATGGTGCGCACTACCGAATCGCTGCCCGGATCCCAGCCTGCCGACACGATGGATACCGTGTTGTGCTTTTTCCCGGCTTTGTCCAATTGCTGACGGAGGTTCCACAGGGCGTCGCCGTGTATATCGAAACTGTCGACCGTATTGATCCCCAGGGCGAGGTATTGTTCCGCCGTTTCGGGGATGCTGCGGGTGGGTCCGCACAGCAATGCTACATCTACTTTTCCAAGTTCCTTCACATCGCTTACAGTGGATATGCCCGCCAGCTCGGCGGGAACCCTGTTTACCGAACTTTTGCGGCGTACAACTCCTGCAAGTTCCATGTCGGGCGCTTCGCGAATCGCTTCAACTGCATATTTTCCTATATTGCCGTATCCTGCGACGGCTACTCTGATCTTTGACGTCATTATTTTTATATTTTTTATGGGTGCTTACACGACTATTGTTTCGGAAACAGGACCCTCGGAGCTTGAAAATTTCCGGGGGCTGATCCGCCACATCGTCCTGTCAAAAATAATTAATTTATCATATTCTTCAAAAAAAATAAAGGCCGGAAGAATCTTCCAGCCTTCAATGAGGCATTTGTTAACCGGCTCCGCCGAGTTAAAGGTTCTTCACTCTCCGGTCTTCATTCCTATACGTAACCCTGTGCCATCATGGCATTGGCCACCTTCACGAAGCCGCCGATATTGGCGCCTTTCACATAGTCGATATATCCCGACGCATCGGTGCCGTATTTCACGCAGGTGGCGTGGATGTTCTTCATGATCGAGTGCAGCCTTTCGTCTACTTCTTCGCGACTCCAGGGCAGACGCATGGAGTTTTGCGCCATTTCGAGGCCCGAAGTAGCTACGCCGCCTGCATTTGAAGCCTTGCCGGGCGCATAGAGTATTTTGGCGTTCTGGAATAATTCAACAGCTTCGGGTGTCGAAGGCATATTGGCGCCTTCCGAAACGCATATGCAGCCGTTGGCCAGCAACGTTCCGGCATCGTTGGCGTCAACTTCATTCTGGGTGGCGTTGGGCATGGCAATATCGCACTTGACGCTCCACGGGCGTTGGCCGTCCAGATACAGGCAACCGTATTTATCGGCATATTCCTTGATGCGTCCGCGCTTTTCGTTTTTCAGTTCCATCACATAGTCGAGTTTCGCGCGGTCTATACCCGCCGGATCGTGGATAGAACCGTTGGAGTCGGACAGGGTAACCACCTTGGCGCCCAGCTGGATACACTTTTCTACAGCGTATTGGGCCACATTGCCTGAACCCGATATGGCAACCGTTTTACCTTTGATGGATTCGCCGCGGGTTTTGAGCATTTCTTCGGCAAAGTATACTGCGCCGTAGCCCGTCGCTTCGGGACGGATGAGGCTACCGCCCCATTCGAGGCCTTTACCGGTAAGCACGCCTGTAAATTCGTTTTTGATGCGCTTGTACTGTCCGTACAGGTAACCGATTTCGCGACCGCCAACACCTATGTCGCCTGCCGGTACATCGCGATCGGCATTGATGTGGCGCGACAATTCGGTCATAAAACTCTGGCAGAAACGCATCACTTCGTTATCCGATTTGCCTTTGGGGTCGAAATCCGAACCGCCCTTGCCGCCGCCCATCGGGAGCGTGGTGAGGCTGTTTTTCAATACCTGCTCGAAGGCAAGAAATTTCAAAATGCTCAGGTTTACTGTCGGGTGGAAACGTATCCCGCCTTTGTAAGGACCAATGGCGCTGTTCATCTGGATGCGGTAGCCGCGGTTGATTTCCAGTTCGCCTTTATCGTTGATCCAGGGTACGCGGAAGATAATCACACGTTCCGGTTCGGTCATCCGTTCCAGTATCCTGGCGTGCCTGTATTTGGGATTTTCTTCGACAAGAGGAATCAATGATTCCACAACTTCCTGAACTGCCTGGTGAAACTCAGGTTCACCGGGATTTTTGGCCTTTATACCGGCCATGAATTTTTCCACTCTGGGATCCATCGTAATATTGGTTATTATAGATTTATAAAAATTTTGATGCAAAGATTACATTTTTCATCATTTTACACAAGAAATATATGAAAAAAGGCGCATCAAAATGATTTTTTGCGTCAAAATGTACAAATATGCCGCAAAAAAAATGACAAATTGTTAAAAACATGATATTGTGAAGGCTCTTTTTCTTACAATTTGTGATTCGTGAAAACATGCCTGTATGATTCATGTGCCGGCAATGATGAAAGCGTGGATGCGGAAGAGTCCGCTTCCACCTTGAAAACCTCTGTTTCGCCACCCGCAACGACTGTTAACGTGCCGTTTGTAAACGGCAATCCGAAGCTGCCGGACGTTTATGTAAACTGTCATGCGTTCAGCATACGGGCGGGAGCGTTCAAAATCCCGTTTTCGCTCAAGAACCCGTATCGCGCGTATACCTGCGAGATGGTCGATAATTCGATGGTTATATAACCGGACTGTGCGGGTGCGGATACAGCGCGATGTGTCGCAGAATTTCGACATTCCGTTTGCGGAACTCGAGCCTGCGTTTCCATACCGCAACATTCCTGTCCCTGGACGGAGCATTCCTGTCCCTGTCCTCGATTTTGCGGTCTGCGACCGCAAAATTTTCCTGTCGCAGGCGCATCACTGCATTCGTCGACCACAATATTGCTGTCGCTGAGCAGGACATTCCTGTCGCCGACAGGAAAAACGACCGGTTTTGGCTTTGAGGTCGAGGTCCCGAACAGGAATGCCGCAGTCGTCGAACGCATCATTGCCGTCGGCGACAGGAATCTCCCGTACGGCAAACGCAATATCCTGTTTCTGGAATGAATGATCGCGGTTTTAAACAGCCCTGATCGTGGTCGCGGATAGAAATGTCACGGTCGGCAAACGGAATTTCCAGTTCACCGACCGCAATATCGTGCTGCCGGAACGGAATGCCGGATTTTCCGCCGG
Source organism: Bacteroidales bacterium (assembly GCA_031265445.1). Lineage (GTDB taxonomy): Bacteria > Bacteroidota > Bacteroidia > Bacteroidales > UBA4181 > JAIRLS01. The sequence continues at coordinate 1,417 of JAISCQ010000208.1, read as the reverse complement.
CAACAGTTCAGCTGTTGACGGAAATCGCCAGTCCCCTACTCACTTTTGTTCTCCTGCGAACGGGATGAACGACCGGGGAAGCGATTTTTCAGTTCGCTGACGATAAACGGAGCATTGTCAACTTTACGTTTCAATCCTTCCTTACTGGTACCGTAGTAAGTCAGTCCTGCAACGTAAGCCTCGCTGCCTGCAAGCGTCATTGTATCGTGAACCTTTTTTGTCAGCTGTGACAGCTGTATATAAAATTCACGCAGAACCTGCACTGTTTTTACGTCCTTTTCGAACTCTGCTACATCAATAAGTCCGGCAAATTCGGGATACTGTTTGGCAAATTCCAGCGCCTTAAATACAAACGCGTACGATTTATCACCCATCACAGGTAATTCACGCGCCTCGCCTTGAGCCAGTTCCACCAGTAGCGGCAGCAGCTTTCTGTCCAGCACATTCAAAGCCGTACGTACTTCCTGTGCGTCGGCTTCGTCCAATGAAAATGAAATTCTGTTATCCATATTCAAAAAAATTTAGTTAACCATTTACTGTTAAAATTCGAATACAAAGTTATATGATTTTTTTCAAATTAATTCCTGGATTTGAAAGTTGTTTGCCGGACAGCCTTCTTATATGTGTTTCTTTCATTTTTTTATAATTCCCCCTGACAGTTTACCGGCTGTGCTACCGGCGTCGTGAAGTTTTTTGACGCCGGCAGTCAGCAGGTTTGCCATTCGGCATTTTACATACTTACTGTTTCTTTGTCCATGTCATTCTGCTATAGACTTTTTCTGTCGCATCGACATCGATACTTCCCCATACAAGCGTGGATGCGGAAGACTCCGCCTCCACCTTTAAAACCTCTGCTTCGCCACCCGAAACAATGGTTAGCGTGCCGTTTGTAAACGACCATGTTCCGCTGCTTGTCGCGCTTTCCATATTGTTCACCATCTGAAACGTTCCGTCGCTGTTGACGGTACATTTCATTACCTCGTCATTTGCATTGAACGATATGGCATACCATGTCGGGTCATCTCCATTTACTGACGAGTGATTATCTTCTGTTTTCGTCAACGCCCAGACGCCGTGAAAAACAGAAGCGCTACCGGTATAGAGACCGGTGATCTGGTCGGGAACAGGGGGAACCGTTACAGCGTTTCTCGTATATGTCGCTTTTGCATAACCGTTGGCGTTCGGGGCGCCGAGTTCGAATACCAGTTCCGACGATGTTACCGTCGCTCTGTACGTGAATGCAGCATCATTATAGACCCAGGTAAACGAACCGCCGGCGTAACTCCAGGTCATGATGGTGCCGTCGCTGTTGTCGCTTATATCTCCACTTTCCAGTATCGCAATATCGCCCGTAAACGAGCCGTCGCTGTTGAGCGTGAAAGCCTCGGCATACTTTATAAGGATTGCGCCTTTATAT
>JAISCQ010000127.1 GCA_031265445.1 Bacteroidales bacterium | reverse complement strand
TTCCCGCAAAGGTGGCCGACTTTTTGAGGGCGCCGTACCTGAGCAGCATCAGGATGATGGCGACGAGGTACACAATGTCGCCGACGATGTCCGGGATAAACGGAAGGACGTCCAGCGCCGCGGCGATAGAATATGATGCCATTCCCAAAGCATTGCAGGTAGAGAAATTTTATCAGTTTGTTTTCTGGCAGCTGTTTACGTTAATGGGACAGTTTGTGCAAACCGAAGTAAAAAGCAGCAGGGGCAGAGCCGACGCGGTAGTAAAAACCGCCGGCAGCATTTATGTTTTCGAGTTCAAAATGGACAGCAAGGCCACTGCCGAAGCCGCCCTTGCACAGATTAACAGTAAAGATTACGCCATCCCCTATTCCGCCGACCACAGGAAAACGGTTAAAATCGGGGTGGAATTTTCGCAAACGGAAAAAGGCGTCAAACGGTGGCTGATAGAATAGCGGTTTTCAACCCTGACAGGGTCGATAAGACACCGCCACTGTCACCGGTTTTCCAGCACCCATGCATTGCCGCAGCCCTCTAAATCCTTGACGCTGTACGTGTCGTTGTAAGCCGTGTGGATATTGTCGTAATGGCCTGCCGATACGCGGTAAAGCCCCAATTCTTCAAAATAGACGGTTTCGAGTTTGATATCTTTCCTTGTGTTTTGCACCATCCTGTCGGCATTGCTTTGATAACGGAAACTGCCCACGATGATGTAGTATCCCTTGGGCGCCGATGAAGATGATTCCTGTTTCACAACAATATCTTCGGCAGGAGGAACTTCGGGTTCCGGTTCGTTGAGGGCTTCGCCGTCCGGATTTTGGGTTGCTGCTGTATCTGCCGGCGTATTTTCAAGAACGATCGCTTCCGTCGGCGATTTTTGAAGATACTTTTGGAGATACGGGAGGTACGGGAGACCGAAAAAATATCCGGCGGCAATGAGTGCAAGAACTGCAATGACAATGATGATTCCTACGGTAGCGCTGTTGGAGCCGGTCGATTTTTTCGGGGCTTGCGCCTGAGTCTTTTGGCCCGGACGGGGTCTGTTTACAGGAGGCATGTTGATTTCTTTGAAAGGGTAATAAATTCTTATTCTTCGATAAAACGCGGCGATTTGGTATTGATGACTCTCTTCGGTTTTCCTATTTTGAATGAAAGCATGATCTCATGCGAATTTTTGGCTAACGATGCAGCGCTTCCCATCGAATAGTCGTACGAATATCCAAGCCGTACAAATCCGATCTGCATGCCGATCATTCCGGCAACGGCGTTATCGGGCCGGAACATGGCGCCGATCCAGTACTTTTTGAGCAACATTCCCGTAAGGCTGAAATCGACAAAGTACGCTTCGTCGAAATTGGTTCCGCGCACGCCGGCAATCAGGTCGAACGACTCGCCTACGGGCTGCTTGTAACTGACATATCCGAAATACTGCTGCGACAGCTTCAACGTGGTTGCAGCATCGGGCAGGCGGGCGATATGCGTTACCGAGGCGCCAAACAGGAACCGCTGCGAACTCAGTTCAATGCCGAAATCAAAATCGGGATCCAGTTGGCTTTTCTTTTCGAGCGTTCCTAAGAGGGGATCGCCTGCATCAATGTAAAAATGCCCGGACGGATCGAAGGTATTTTGAAGGATCCCGGCCGACAATCCCAGCGAAAGCAGCCATTTTTCGCCCAGGTTTACGTGATAGGCGTAAGCCAGCTTGGCGTTGATGACCCGGTTGCCGACTCCGGTTTCGTCGTGTGTGGCGGTTAATCCCAAGCCCGAACGGATCCGCTGGAAATAGTTATGGATGTTGAGCGTCTGCGTGAGCGGCGCATTGTCGAAGCCTGTCCATTGGCGGCGGGCCAGCACAAAGATGTCGATATTGTCCGAGTTGCCGGTGGCTGCCGGATTTTGATTGATCCGCGAAAGCCACTGCTGGGTCAGCAGCACGTCATTTTGCGCCGAGACGCTCGTTCCCGCCGTCAGCATCAAAACAACCGCCAAAAAGACGCCTCGAAATTCCCGAAAGGGCGTTTTTTGCGCTCTGCCATTCTCTTTCCGGAAGACTGTTTCAAAATTTTTCATATCCATATATTCTAAAGATCAACACGAATGACGACACGTCTGTTCAACCGGTATTCCTCTTCGGCGGAAGCATTCGGGACGGCCGGTTTCCCGTCGCCGAAGCCTTCGATCCTCAGCATCGCCGGATCAACGCCGCGGTCAACCAGCCGGTCGTAGATATACTGTGCGCGCTTTTCGGACAGTTCACGGTTGAAAGACGCATTACCCCGGTCGTCGGCATAACCCTCGATGACATACTTCACGGTCGGGTTGCTTTTCATCAGGGCGGTAATACTTTCATACATTTCCCTGTATTCGCGTTGCGGCACGAAGAGGTTGAAATCGTAATAGAACGTTCCGATTCCTTCCTGCGTCCTGCGAACCGGTTCTTTCACAGGCGGCGTTTCCGTTACAGGCGGTTCCACCGCAACGGGCTGTTCCACCTTTGGTTCGGGCTGTACGATTTCGGGTTCGGGTTCCTTCACTTCTTCCTTTTCCTCCGGCGGGGCGGGGAGATCCTTTTTGCTGAAGATATAAATATCGTCGCTTTTCGTCATGTTGCGCGAAGAGATCAGCAAGCCGTTTTCGCCGAAAGATACCAGGTTAAAATCGTCCGCGCCGCTGTTGAACGGACGGCCCAGGTTTTCGGCATTGCCGGGACGGTCGCCCTCCACGCCTGCCGAAAAAATATCCAGCCCGCCGAAACCGGGATGTCCGTCGGATGAAAAATAAAGCAGCCGGTCATTTTCGATGAATGGAAACTCGTCCCTTCCCGGCGTATTTATTTGCGTGCCTGCATTGACCGGTTCCGACCACTGGTTTTCCGAAAGACGGTCGACATACCAGATGTCGGTTTTCCCGTACCCGTCGGGTGCATTGGATGTGAAATACAGTCGCGAACCGCCTTTTGCAAGCGCCGGATGCGCCATGTCGTGTCCTTCACGGATCAGGAAGGACTCGGGCTTTTCCCATTTCCTGCGGTTGAATTTGCTCCGGTAAATGCCGCAGCGTCCGCTTTTGGGGTCGCACATGGTCATATACATATAGCTGGTGAGCGAGTCGAACGCAAAAACGCCCGTATTGTAATAGGTTTTCATGAAGGCGCTTTCCTTTTGGGGTTTCACCAGCTCGTCCTTTTCGAGCTTTGCCGAATACACTTCGGTGAAACCCAGTCCGGTACGGGGGTCTATGTCGCGTCCCTTCGTGGCTGCGCGTGAGAAGAAGACCTCTCCCGAAGCGGGCGAAATCCCGTATTCGCTGCCGTCGGTGTTGATTTTCGACGAGCGCAGCTTAATCCCGTCATTCGGGTCGGGATGCGCAAAGGCGTATTCGCACGAGGCGATGTACCGTTTCACATCGGCATAGCCGGCGTCGATTTTAAGACATTCGAGGAAGGAGGCCATGGCGTCGTCGTATTTTTCCTGCTTTTGCAGCGCAAGTCCGTTGATGCAGTATACGGCGGCAGTATGATAACCGTGCGTGATGCTTTTTTTGAGCCAGTTCGCCGCGTCTCTCGGCCTGTTGAGATAATAATAGCTCATGCCGATATGACCTTCGATAAGCGCCTGTTCCGAACGCGATATTTTCTTTTTATTGAGCGCCTTTTCGTATTCGGGTATGGCAAGCGCATATTCGCGCTTGTCGAAATGCTGCTGCGCCTTCGATTGTGCCGAACTGCCGGTGATGTTCGCAAATGCAAGCATCGTGATACCGGTAAAAATGATAATCAGTCTTTTCATGAACATTCCTTTCGTGTGCCGGTGAAATTTATGGTTTGTAAAGCTGGATGGTTCCTTTTTTCTTATATCCCTCGGAGAAAGTAATGATGTAGAAATAAACAGCCGGACGGACGATCTGTCCTTGATAGCGGCCATCCCAGCCATTATCCCCCTTATAGATCAAGGTTCCGTTCCTGTCGAAGATCTCTACGGTATGACCTTCCATAAAAATGTCATTATATGTGTCGCCGTTGGGCGTAAAGATCGTGGGCGCCTGGTAGTTTTTGACTTCGGCGCTGGCGAGGGCTGCGCAACTGTTGGCGTCCCTCACTTCGAAACTGTATATGCCCGCATCCAGACCGGTATAGCCGGTTTGATCGCCCTGGGGGCTGTTGTCCATATAGTATGTATACGGGGGTGTTCCGCCGCTTGCCGTCAGGACGATTTCGCCGTCGTCGCGCTTCTCAAGGTGATGTCTTACTTCGGCGGTCAGCGTTACCGATTCGGGATTGGTTAAGGTAACGCTCCGGGTTGCAAAACACTGATCCGATCCTTCGATCACCACGTCGTATTTTCCCGCGCCGAGGCCTGTGACGTCGGCTTCAGTTGCCGTAAACGGTTCGCCGTCCTTTGTCCAGGCGTAGGTGAGCGGGTTGGTACCGCCGTTCACGGTGATGTGTATTTCGCCGTTTTCGATGCCGTAGCATTGCGGCTCTATGGCGGATGCGCCGGTAATATCCGGCGGAGCGGATACGGCGGAAAACACTGAGGAGACGGTTTCGCCGGGATATGCCCTGCCGAGGTAATTGTTGACGGAGGCTACCGCTACATCAACGGAAGCCGTTAAGGTACTGCCGGCCGGCTGATCCGGATGGATTGCGTATTCCGCCACAAACGCGGACATGTTGTTGCTGCCTGTCCATTCCGTTTTGACAGGCGTTATGAATCCCTCCGGATCGAAGTTCGGGAACGAGATGATGTCGTTCTTTGTTTCGTCCATGGGCTGGTTGAATCCCACAGTGATCACCAGTTGCGATGAGCTGCAATTGATGACCGGCGAACTGGGCGTGGCGCTCACCACAAAATCGAGCATGTCTACCACCAGCAAATTTGCGGCTTTGCTTTCGACCTGTACATTCCCGGCCACACTTTCAGCGCTGTTTGCTGTAAGCAATATATATGGATTTTGTACATCATTGTCTACAATATCATACGTAAACACACAGGTCTTATTGTCGTTCCAAACGAATCGTTCATTGGTGAATGTCGGTTTGTAGATCAGGATACCACCCCAGGTAATATTGGGGGCGGACGCTGTATTCATTTCGGTATCGTATACCAGGGTAACGGTTAGCGTGGGTGTTTCGTTCAGCACCACGGCAGGGGTAAAGGTCACCACGCACGAAGGCGCAAGGAAATTAACTGTGAAAACATCAGCTGCCCTGACTGCGCTCATTGTTTCGCCGTCGGCATTTCTGGCGCCGCTCACGGTGACGTCAATATCCGGGATATTCACTTTCTTTGTTTTGTCCAGATCGTATTCAATCGTCCATGTTTTGCCGTCTACCCATCTCGCACTGTTTGCCCCGGGCGTGATGGCGCCCTGCATGTCGGAGGGGTCGAAAGCAACGGTCGGCGTCGACGTCTGATCCATGTTTACATTGAACGTGAGCGTCAGGACGGCGCTCGAGCTGCTGCTCTGGATCGTCGACGGGTTCATGCTTACCGAGACATCCGTGTCGCGCTGGTCGACGGTAAACGGCCGGTTTGCCTCTTCCTGCGCATTTCCGGCAACATCCGCGGCGCCGCTTACCTTTATACCGGCGGCCGGAACATATACTCCCGGCGGAGTTCTCGAAACAGTGAAACCGGCGGTATAAATCTTTCCGGTTGCATCCCAGCTTCCGCCTGACGCATCGAAAACGGCGCTCGCTTCCGCAGGCTCTATCGTGAGCGTTGGCGCAGCGGACGACATTTCTTCATCATAGGTGACGGTAACCGTATAGTTCGTGGTTGTTTTGGAAACATCCGGCGCGGTAATCTTCTGGCACGTCGGCGCCGCAAAGTCGATCCTGAATGTCCCTTTGCTGTCGTCTACGTCTTTTCCGGCGATGTCTTTTCCGCCCGATACGGTTGCTTCTACCGTTTCATTTTGGGTGGAGGCGCTCTGAACCGTGTAATGCCAGGTATACGCCGTTCCACCACCCGACCACTCCTGTGCTGTCTCCGTTAACGATGCCGTAACGCTTTTGTCGAAGACGACGGAAGGAACGGTAGCTTCCTGCATCTTTCCGGAATAGGTTGTTTTGATGTCAAAGGCAGTCGACTGCTTATTGACATGGGCGCCTCCGCCAGGCGCGGACACAAAACTCACAACCCCTACCGTCCGCGACATTTCGATCGAAAAGTTTCCCGCTCCCTGATTTTGTACATTTCCGGCTTTATCATATCCATTCGTTACCGAAATATTTACCGGTGATTCGCGTTGCTGGCTGGCGGGAAGAATCGGGTAGGTAACCGTATAATCATTTCCCGACCAGACGGAAGTCGGCGCGCCGCCCAATGTTTCGGTTACATCTTTTTCGAACGCTATGTCAGGCGCTTTGGCGTGGTCCATTTCTTCATTGTACCTGACGGTGATCACAAAATTTCCTGTGGTTTGCGGCGTGATCGTGGGAGGATTACAGGAGACAATGCAGGAAGGCTTTTTGTTGTCGACCTGAAAAAGCGGCGATTCGCACGAAAAATCCTGTTGTCCTGTTGTTTTGGCCGTCACTTCGGCGTATACATCATACGCGTTGTTTGAATCGGCAAATGAAGTTACCGTATATTTAATGCTGCATGATTTGTTATCAGACGCCCATGTAACATCCGGCGCTCCGCTAAACGCAAAACCAATGCTTTGGGAAAAAACGACTGTAAGGGTACTTTGATCCATTACCTCTCCAAAATTTACATGGAGCGTAAAAGAGTTAACGCCATTATTGATATTGATATTTCCCACTCTATTTGTTTCGATCGTAATGCTGCATGTTTGTGCAAATGCTGCTTGGGGCGAAACAGATAAAACAAAAAGCAGCAGGAGCGTCAACCGAAAGAAAACCGCCCTTAATTGTTCCATTTTTAGATATTTAATAAGACTCCGTATGAGAATGTGCTTTATTTTTTGATACAAATAAATGCAAAGGTAACGATTATTTATTGCATCAACCGAATTTCATTTGAACTTTATGCAAAAAAATCATCGAAAGCAACAGGATATCATTTTATTACAACCATATTTTCCGTAAAAACAGGTTCATTAGAAACGATTATTAATTACTCCCCGGTCTACCACCACTGACAGCGGCGATATGATATGTCGAATATTTATTTCCCATTTTGCTTTAATCGTGCAATTTCGGCAAGAAGAGCG
>JAISCQ010000094.1 GCA_031265445.1 Bacteroidales bacterium | reverse complement strand
AAGAGGGGAAGAAACATGTATCGCCTTGTACCCGATGAAACGAAACGGAAATATAAAGCCCCTGATGATGATTTACGCAGAGCCATCACCATGGATGAAGTGCGGGACAGTGTAATTGATTACATACGGAAAAAACACGCAAAATGAACGTATTGGCAATACCTGAGGTAACAGAATACTTGGAACGTCTCGTTGATATACTCTACGAAAAAGAATATTTTGGTTTTGAAGACACATCCGTAAGTTACATTGTCGAACTTTTTGAAGATATTATCAAGGACTTGCCAAACAAACGGAGCAAACCGGCGCCTGAATTTTTCAAAAAGCACGGTAAAGAATTGGAATATGCTTCATTTCCAAAAAATAAGCATACGGTCTGGTATGTGTTCTTCGAGCTGTACGAAGACAGTGGGGAGATAACATATCTGGTAAAGCACATAGAAAACAACCATACGGCGGCGCAATATCTATAAGCTTATACAATTTTAGCCCGCGCGCATTTTAAATTCCGGTATCAGTTTTGCTGGAAGAAATGATCGGAACCAAAAAAATAGATGCATGAAAAATATCATTCTAACCCTTGTTTTTGTTTGTATTTGTAACAGTTGTCAAACGCAGGGAGTCAAAAGCCTTTGGGAGAGCGTCAAGAGCGTCAACAACGCTTCCTCCGGCGGATGGTTGTCCAACAGCGAAGTCATTGCCGGACTGAAGGAAGCGCTGACCATTGGAGCGAAGGAATCGGCAATGTCGGCATCGGCGGTGGACGGTTTCTACAGGAACGCAAAAATTTCCATACCGTGGCCCGCCGAAGCGCAAAAGATGAAAGGCGCGCTGGAAAAAATCGGTTTCGGCAAGCAAGTGTCGGCATTTGAGGAATCGATGAACCGCGCAGCCGAGGAAGCCGCCAAAGGCGCGTATGACGTATTTGCCGGCGCTGTGAAAGAGATGACCATCAAAGACGGTTTTGCCATCCTGAACGGAGCTGACACGGCCGCAACGCATTATCTGCGCGAAAAAACAACCGCTCCGCTGAAAGAAAAGTTTTCGCCCGTCGTCAAGAATGCCATCGAAAAGGTAAATATTACCTCCTACTGGAACCCGCTGGTGACCGCATACAACAAGATACCCGGCGTTACCCGGCAAAACCCGAACCTGGAAGCGTATATCACCGGCAAGGCCATCGACGGATTAATGACCTTAATTGCCGAACAGGAAGTCAAAATCAGGAAAGACCCCGCTGCACAAGTCACCGCGCTGTTGAAAAAAGTCTTTGGCGCCAAATAAAAGCCGCGAGAAAACAATGAATTAACTCATCTGTTACATCATAGGATTTTTTTTCGTGTATTTGTCCGCAAAACAACATGCATCAAATGCGTGTTATAAGCAAAAATGATCTACTTTTAGACGTTTTTTTGATGATGTATTTGAAGCGCATTATAATTTTTGCTGTTGTTTTCAATGGCCTGTTCCGGATTGTTTCGGGAAACATTCCCGACAGCCTCGAAAACGCATTGAAGCGTGTAACATCCGATACCGCAAAGGTAATGGTGTATAATAACTTTGCCCGCAAATTGATGAGCGGGCAAAGTCCCGACTATTCCCGGGCATTACTGTATGCGCAGCAAGGTTTAACGCTGGCCGCGCAGGCGCAGTTTCCCGAAGGAGAGGTCGAACTGCACCGTACCATGGGAATCGCCGGCTTCTACATGAACAATTATGATCAGGCGATCGAACACTATCAACAAGCGTTGAATCTGTGCGAAAAAATGCACGATAACACCGGTTTGGCGCAGAACTACTATAACATCAGCCTTGTTTACCGCGAACAGTCGAAAATCTACTATTCGCTCGACAACCTGCTGAAAGCGCTGTCGCTTTGGAAACAGTCAGGGAATACGGACGGTGCGCTCAGCGTGTATAAGGACATTATATCGCTGTATCAAAGCGTGGAGGACTATCAGGTCGCCATCGATTACGCCATGCAAGCGCTTGAACTGGCGCAGAATACCGGAAACCGGCAGGAAGAAGCTTCATTGTACGACATGCTTGCGCGAATCAACTATTCCACAGGCAACGTATGGGCTGTGGAAGAATATTATGATCAGTCGCTGCAAATATACACAGCGCTTGACGACCAGCTGCAAATTGCCCGTATCACCCAGAACATGGCAGCGAACCTGTATTCGAACAATTCCGAAAAGGCCATGGAGCTGCTGAGAAAATCTGCGGCCATTTACGAAAAAACAAGCCCTGCCAGCAATTCGCTGTATACGGTCTACAACAATATCGCTCAACTGTACCAGGCCGAAGGTCGGGATGACAGCGCCATGTACTACAGAGAAAAAGCATTGAGCAAGTCGATCCTTTCGGGAAGTCCGCAAGCAATGGCCAATGCATACTGTAACGCCGGCATGTTTTATCTGGATAAGGGCGATATGGGCCGCGCCGAAAAGGATTTCAAGAAATCGTATGACATCGCGCTTCAAAGCGGGCTGGCAAACATACAATCCAACGCCCTGTCGGGGCTAAGCTCGGTTAATTACCGGCAGGCCGACTACAAAACCGCCATGATGTATCTTCATAAGTACCAGAACATAAAGGACTCCCTGACCAAGGAAGAAGACAAAAAGAACATCCTGCGGTTAACCATGCAGTACGAATTTGAGAAAGCCGAAAAAGAAAAAAACGAAGCCATCAAAGCGCAATTAACACAGCAGCAACAGGCCATCAGGCAGCACCAAAACATGGTGACGATCACCTCGCTGGCGCTCATATTCATAACTGTATTGCTGGCATTCATTTTCCGCAGCCACAAGCTCAACAAGCAGGCAAACACCAAGCTGGAAAGCCAGCACCGGGAGATAGGACGCATCAACAACGAATTGCAGGAAGCGCATCATGAGCTTTACAGGTATAAAGACACCCTGGAAGAGATGGTGAAAGAACAGACAGTCAAACTGCACCAAAGCGAAATTCAGTTGCGCACATTGAGCGACAACCTGCCGGGAGGATGCATTTACCGCAAGCACGTCTACCCCGACGGGAAAGAAGTGGTTTCGTACATCAGCAGCACGGCCAAAGAATGGCTGGGGCTGAGCGCCGAAACCATCATGGCCGACAGCAGCCGGTTTTACCGGCAGATCATCCCCGAAGACCTTGAAAGGAAACGGAAAATAGAAAAAGAAAGCACGCACGCCATGGCGTCCTATTCCTGCGAATACCGCCTGATGAAAGGAGACCGGGAAGTGTGGCTGCTCGAAAACACCATGCCGCATGCCGATAAGAACCAGAGCATCGTTTGGGACGGCATCATTGTGGACATTACCGCCCGCAAGAAGTTCGAAAAAGAGCTGATCAAAGCAAAAGAACGGGCCGAAGAGTCGGACATGCTCAGATCATCGTTCCTGGCCAACATGTCCCACGAAATACGTACGCCCATGAATGGCATCGTGGGATTCCTGAGCTTTATCGAACGCGAAGACCTGTCGACCGAAAAACGGCAGGCATACACCCGTATCATCCGCAGCAACGTGCAACAGCTATTGCAACTCATCGAGGACATCATAGACATATCCAAAATAGACGCGCACCAGTTGCCGCTGCACAGCATCCGCTTCAATCTGAATACCCTGCTGGACGAACTGGAGATATTTTTCCAGGATTTTATTGTGGAAAAGGACAAGAAACTGGAACTGTTCCTCGACCGGAGCCGGTTTGTTTCGCCCGGCATCATCGAATCCGACCCTGTCAGGGTAAGGCAAGTCGTATCGAACCTGATCGGGAATGCCGTAAAGTTCACGGACAAAGGCTACATCCGGTTTGGCTACGAGCTAACGGACGACTCTTCACACCTGTATTTCTTCGTTGAGGACACCGGGATCGGCGTTCCGGAAGCCAAACAGGAATACATCTTCGAACGGTTCAGGCAGGCCTGCGATGAGAAAACACGGGCTGAATACGGCGGCACCGGCTTAGGACTGGCCATATCCAAAAACCTTGTGGAAATGATGGGCGGACAAATAGGCGTCAACTCAAAAGCAGGAACCGGCTCAACTTTCTATTTCACATTGCCGTTTGTCCCGGTCAAAGCAGATGAAAGCAAGTGAAAACACGATTATTCCGTAATGAACACACTTAAAAACCCACAAGACAAATCATTGAATCCAAACATTGGTGAGATCATCATGTATCAGCCGGATGATTCTGTTCGATTGGAAGTAAGAGTAGAAGATGATACAGTTTGGTTGACACAGGCGCAAATGGTCGAGCTGTTCCAGCGTGATGTGTCTGTAATTTCACGCCACATCGCCAATATTTTTAAAGAAGGTGAACTGGAAAAGGAAAGGAATTTGCATTTTTTGCAAATTCCTTTTTCCGACAAACCTGTGGTAACTTACAGCCTTGATGTCATCATTTCAGTTGGCTACAGGGTAAAATCAAAGCGCGGTACACAATTTCGTATTTGGGCAAACCGTGTTCTAAAAGAATATCTGTTGAGGGGTATAGCTGTTAATCAGCGAATAGACCGATTAGAGCGTAAGCTTGCAGAACATGATCAAAAGTTTGATTTATTGTTGAAAACCTCACAGCAACAAAATGACGGCCTGTTACAAAATGAAATCAGCCAACTGAAACATTATTTTGAAGCCGTTTTAGCCGATTACAACGACATCAACGAGGATACACGGATGCAACTTGAACTTATCAATAAGGCATTAGCCGAACTTCAATCTAAAAACAAGTGGATTGACAGGCCGAGAAACCCGATAGGATTTAAGAAGTAATACGAATATTGTCCTGTCCTTCAATAGCGTTACAAAAAATGAACAGTAAAAAGCAGTAAAACGAATACCTTTTGTTATGATGCTCAAGCGATTTATCATTCTATCCATCGTGATCACAACGGCATTTTCCCTTCCTCCCGGGCAATTGGAATGGGTGGCCATAGGCGATTCCATTACTTACCTGAACGATCATCCGGATGAAACCGGCAATCGCGTGGAAAAAGGCTATATGACACGGGTTACGGAAAAACTGCCCCACATCGGATATATCAATAAGGGATATAACGGCTGGACTTCAGGCGGCATTGCCGATAAAATAGAGGAATTAGGGATCCCCGGGGCGGATGTATATACGGTTTTTCTGGGTACCAACGATTGGTGGCAGGGACGTCCTGCCGGCGATATGGACGACTATACCGGGGCTACGGGCAGCAAAACTGTTTGCGGTGCTTTCCGCATCATCGTCGATAAGCTGAAACGGCTGAACGGCCGGGCGAAAATCATCCTGATAACGCCTTTGCAGCGTGGTGATTTTGTATACGTGGGTAACTATTCGAATCATGCTTACGGATCGTATCGCGACAGGAACAGTCAAAGCCTCGAAGCGGTTGCCAATGCCATCAGGGACATCGGCAAGCACGAAGGGTTCGCTGTGGTTGACCTGTATCACAAAAGCGGAATAAACCAATGGAACATGGTGAAGTTTAAGCGGCTGAAAGATACTTCAACCGGAACGTACCGCGATTACAAATATCCTGATTTCATCAACATTCCCTTCGATCCGGCCAATGACGCTTATCCGTACCCGGCAGAGGCCGTTGATATGACCTATGACGGCTTACACCTATCGGACAAGGGAAATGCCGTAATTGCCAAAATGCTGATCAAGCAGATGAAGAAATTAGCACACAGATAACACAGATTGAATAGATCAACACAGATTATGATTGATCTGCGAAAATCTGTCTCATCTGTGTCATCTGCGTGCTTTTGAGACAATGTTTTAGCACACAGATAACACAGATTGAATAGATCGACACAGATTATAATATGATTGATCTGCGAAAATCCGTCTCATCTGTGTCATCTGCGTGCTTTTGAGACAATGTTTTAGCACACAGATAACACAGATTGAATGGATCAACACAGATTATAATATGATTGATCTGCGAAAATCTGTCTCATCTGTGTCATCTGCGTGCTTTTGAGACAGCCTGTTCCATTTTTTCACCATATATATATAATGAGTGTTGCATGGGCTTGAAATTGTATTTTTCGCACACTTCCTTGATAATCGGTTGCAGGCGCTGATCGGAAAATTCGATCACTTCGCCCGATTTAAGGCACACCATGTGTTCGTGCTGCATGTCCGGATACGCTTTCTCATATTGGGCAATATTTTTCCCGAAAAGATGTTTCACCACCAAATTACATTCGAGCAGCAGGTCGATTGTGTTGTAAAGAGTGGCACGGCTTACCCTGTAATTCTTATTTTTCATCAGGATATAAAGCGACTCAATGTCAAAATGCGAATCCTGAGAATATATTTCATCCAGAATGGCGTATCTTTCCGGAGTTTTCCGGTTTCCATTGCGTTCGAGATACTTGGTGAAAATCACCTTTGCCTGCGCTTTCATATCGGCACGATCCATGATCATATAAATGTTAAATGATAAATGTTAAATGGCGATCATCGCTTTCATCACTCCATCCCGGTATCCGTCCACAAGATCAAATGCTTTCTTGCCGTCTTCAAAACCGAAACGATGAGTAATCCAATGATCCACAGTTACCGAATGATCGGCAATCACCCGGATGGCTTCCTGGTCGCAGCCGTTCTGCCGCCGGACATTCCGGATGCATATTTCCTTCCTGCGCAGATCGTCAACAGAAAAGGAAAACCTCGAAAACTGGGGAATTCCGACAATCAAAAGCTTTCCTCCGGGCTTTAACAGGTCGACAGCCTGGTCCAGCGCTTCCTGCCGGCCACAGCATTCAAACACTATATCCAGCATCAGGGGTTCCAGCTTTTTCATCTCCATGACAACATCCTGCTTCAATATGTTGTATGTACCGGTAGCGCCGCTTTTGCGGGAAATAGACAGGCGTTCGTCGATCTTGTCGGTGATGTATACGTTCCCGGCGCCGGCAAGCCGTACGCCGGTCAATACGCTAAGGCCGATCGGCCCCGAACCGAGAATCGCGATGTTCTTCCCGCTGAGTTCTCCGGCAAGGCGCGCTGCATAAAGCCCTATAGCAAGCGGCTCCGAGATAGACGCCTGCTCAAAGCTCATACTTGCGGGGAGAGGCAAACAACTGCCTTGCGGTATCACGATATACTCGGACAAACAACCTTCAGCCTGGCCGGGACAACCGAGAAAACGCAGTTTACGACAAGTATGCGGCCTTCCGGCGAGGCATTGGTCGCATGTTCCGCATGGCATAGCAGGCTCGACAGCGATACGGTCGCCCGCCCGCAACGAACTTACCGCACTGCCAACCTTTTCGACAGTACCGGCGCCCTCATGTCCCACAGGAAAAGGGTATCGTACCACTTGCGAACCTATTTTACCGGTAACATAATAATGTACATCCGAGCCGCATACGCCCACGGTCTGCATACGGACCAGCACATCGCCATCATTTTGAATATCAGGTTTCGGCACGTCAAGCATTTCCATCTGCCGGATACCTGTTAATTGCATGGATTTCATACGCATCGCTATTTTCAAAAAAAACAGCGATAAAGGTAGTTATTTTTCCGGGATTTTGAATCGGCCTGAAATATATTCGGTTTTATCAGTCTCTTCCGCCAAAAATCTTACTTGATCTGAACACTGTACAGTGACGACCGCCCGCAGACATACAACGTGTCTTTATCTTTTCCACCGAATACAACGGTCGAGGGTCGTTCCGGAACTTCAATTTCGTCAATTAAGTTGCCCTGGGGATCAAACACCAGAATATTGTCGGCCGGGACATATACATTCCCTGCTTTATCAACGGCAACATCCCTGGCGCCTGTTTCGGCAAACAGCGTGGCGGCAACGATTTTTCCATTCGAATCAACCTCGCATTTAAACGTTCTCAAACCGGGCACTGTGCTTGCATAGAAGGGTTTTCCGGGTTCAGCCGGTTTTAGCGAAGAAGTCTGCCCTATATCGTTTGTATTGGTTATAAGGGTGGAGCCGTCGTTTGAGATGAAATATGATTTGACTTTTTCCGTGTAGGCGCGGTCTAAAAAGTTCTCGAAGTGGTGTCGGGTAGCCTGGTAAAAAATGGCTGCTCCTTGAGGAATACGGTCGGCGTTTACTTCCTGAAGCGTAACCATGGTAGATTCGGGGTTGTTGGGATCAAAACTCACAACGCCAATATCGCCTCTTACGTTCGACGACGGAAACTGCACAAAGCGAGTGATGACCATCAGATGGCCGCTTTTATCGAAAGCCAGCGATATGGGATTCATTGGAAGATCGAATACCCACGATAGCCTGTTATCGAGCCCCCAACGGTAAATGCGATGACTTTTCGAATCGACGAAAAACACATTACCCTGGGCGTCAACAGTAGCCCCGTCAATGAAATCAAATCCTCCGGCCAGTTTCATCAGTTTGGCGCCGGGAGCAACTGCCTTCCGTCCGAAATCATTTCTTTCAGCCGGAACATTGCCGGATACTTTCAATAGGGCTAATTCGGCAGGACGGACATTACAGTCGTGCGTGGCGTCATACAGGATATTTTCGAAAGCGAACTTTGTCCAACTGTAGTTATGCAGACCCTTAAAAGTCAGGTTGGATGAGTTTTCGGTACGGATGGCATACGGAAAAGGCGTTGTTACGCGGCTTACCCTGTACAGAAAAGTATTGGCAAACATCAGGTTACTCGAATTTCGAATGTCGATGGGAAGACAATAGGGGCCTTCGCCGCTTTCCTCTTCGAGTTGCAGTCCGAAAAAGCGCCAGTTGGAAACATTGTTGAGGATAACTTCGTTGCGGACATGATGTTCGCTCGACATGTAATACAAACGCCCTCCGGTGGCGGTGTTGGAAATATACATCCCGGCGGCGGCGTATGGACTTGGCGTCCAGAGGTCCTTGAATGTCCCGCTGCCGCCGTCAGTGACCCAAAGGCTCCAGTATTGAGTATCCCATGTGCGGTAGGGGATACCGTCGGCAGTGCGATTGTCGTTGTACACCGGGACACCCTGTCCGTACAGTTTGTGGGCGCCATGTCCGCCAACAAAACGGACATCATTCATCATGGATTGGGCGCCGGCCATCCATTTGGCTGCAACGGCGCGCGGATTCACTCCGGCGGTGTTCAAGCCGATTCCGGTTACAATATTAGTTCCGCCTTTGGGCGTTTCCAGCAGCGGCAGCGGCGCCCCGGCTCCCCGGTATGCGGCAGTACTGTCTTTGAGCATGATTTGCGTAACAGAAGGATGTAACCCCACAAGTATCGTATTTTCTTTCAGTACAACCGGTCGTGTTACCCGGTAATGTCCACTCGGCAAGTAAATGGTCGGATGGTTGGCGATGGCCTGCTCCAGGATTTCCGTATCATCCGACACGCCATCGCCTTGAGCGCCCAATGCCTTTAGATTCACCCAGGAGCTTACCTGCGGCAAGAGCGGCACATCCGAAGCAACCGGCGGCGGTACTGTTTTTAACGGTACGATGTCGTGAGTGGTTTTGAGTACCGGTTTTTCGCCAAGTCCGGCGTATTGCAAGCCATGTGTAAACTCCTTCACCAGGTATTGCTTATGCGGAACATCTATTTTTTCGCCTGTTGTCCGGTATGCCACAAACTGCGGAACTTGAATACAGACAATATTTTCGAAATTGATCTGTGTCCGGGGATTATTCTCGTTACTGATGACGACGGCCGGCCCGGTTATTTCCTCAAACCGCGAATCGGAAATCCATAATTCTTCAGGATAGCCTTCGTTAACAACCGCCGAGGGCGCTTTTTTTACATGCCCCCGGATCATCATCAGCCCGGCCTCCTGCGTTTTGACGGCAGCTTTTTTTTGACCTTCAAAATACGAATCGATCAGGATGAATTGCCATCCGGGCGACGTTTTCCCGGTACGTATGCCGTAATCGCCGCCAAAGAACCGGCAATATTCGATTTCGTTTCCAACGTCCTCAACTCCCGTGTTTCCGTCATTCAGGAAGAAATCGATATGCGAGAGGAAACAGTGTTGCGCTACATGAAACCGTACGGCAACAGCCGCAGGATTTCCCGCTTCCATGCGAATATCAACGTTTCGCATACCGCTGTAGAACGTTCCGGCATTGGCATCCTGGACGGGACGGTCTCGCCAGGGTTTGTCCGAACAAAAATGGAACATGTATTTTCCGGTTCCTTCCCGGTAGCCGTCCGTGTTTTTTCCAAGTACAAATACCGGTCGCTTTTTCCCGTAACCGATCAGGCGGATTCCCTTCCATACATGGATGGTTTTGCCGATCCGGTAAGTACCTTCGGGAATCAACAGAACGCCGTACCGCACGGTTTTCTGTACGGTGTCGATAGCCGCCTGCAAAGCGTCGGAAACATCCTGCGAACCGTCGGTGACAATGCCAAACCGTTCGGGGGTAAAGTAAACCGCCAGCGGATCGTCCATCCGTTCGGTATAAACGGAAGCGTATCCGTCCGGTTGCGTTGCCGGATCCGACAGCGCCTGTATGATACATCCATACAGCAATGCAATGGTTATGGCACATATTTTCATGATGGAACAGGTTTTAAATATCAATCAAAAATATTAAAAAAAGATGAACGGTTCATTTTCTTGTAAAAAAGTCACCATCCCGAAACCGGAATGATGACCTTTATAAAACATTAATTCAGAGGGTAGCGTTTGATGCTTACCCTGATGGTTCCGGCGCTGTTAACGGAATTGACATACACATAAGCGAGGTATTTACCGTCGGCGGTTTTCATGAATGCGCCCTCGTCGTTGACAAAATTCAATACAAAGTCGGTGGCGGCGCTCAAATCCAGCGTTTCGAAGTCAATGTCGTCGATAAAAACATTGGGAATAGAACCTTTCAATTGAGCATCACGAACATCGACCCGCTTTTCCATCAGCGTTTTGTTTTTGGTCCATCCGCCGGGAATCAGCGGCTGGGCAAAATACTTGGGATCGCTTCCGGGCGATATAAAAACATGCCCGTAAGTGAAGCCATTAAAACCGTTCTGATAGATATACGCAAAATCTATTTTCGACGACAGGTTTCCGCTTTCGACTTCCGCTTGCGTGTATGCGGCCATATCGGCTATCGAAAAGTACCGGGCGCCGCCGTTGGCCATATCGATCAGCCGTTTCATATCCATCTTCGACACTTGATAGGCAGGCGTGGAGCACGATGCCTCGTCGCCGGCCGATGATTTCGATGAAAAGACAAACGACACTTCTTTTCCCTGCGCTTCTTCCGGTACTACGTAATAGTAACGAATGGTTGCAGCCTTCATATCGACCATACCGGCGCCATAAGGTACGCTCGGATTGGTATACACTTCGTCTATCCTGCTTTCCATGGTAGCCGTGGATACGGTTCCCGAAGTGGATGTCCGGCTGACGGTTTTCAGCGGCACATCATTCCCTGCATTGTAATTGGTTTCGCCAACAACAAGGGCGACACGCGTGGTGTAGTACGAATATTCGCCAAATCCTGTGCCGGGCGCTCCGGCAATGGATGCCTGGGCTGTTGCCGTACCCAAAGTTCCGGTTACAGCGCCCATCGCGTATGCAAACTCCAACTGCTGCCCGGCTATGGCGGGGCTTACTGTTTTTTTGATGAAATCGTTTTTCATTACCGGGTCGCTATCGTCGCTGCATGAAGCGAACGCAACGCAAACCGGTAAGATGACGGATGCAATATTCCTGAATATTTTCATGATCTATTGTTTTAAATGATTATTCGCCCTGAAGGCTTACGGTTATTGTATATTCCTTCCGTATCTTGCGATTACCGGAAACAACGGTATACTTGCACGGTTGCGTGAAATCCGTCCACACGCCCATTTCCGGTTCCAGAATCGCATCGGTTACCAGACTGCAATAAGGTTTTACATGTTTTATGTTGGTGCCGAATTTAGCCGTAGCCGTAACCGTGCATGTTACGGTATCAATCGTTGCAGCCGATACCAGCACCGTACGGTTGTCGGGGCCAAGAAGCTCGAACATACTCATGTAACATTGACCTCGCGTGGTCATCAAACGTCCGTCGTCATCAACAGGATAATCTTTGCAGGAAGGTATCAGGAGACAAATCACTCCCAGGATACCCGTTAATACTGATTTTTTCATATTCATTTTTATTAATGGATTTATAACCAGGGTGTGTTTTGAGTCAAGCCGGGATTCCGTTCGCGTTCGCCTGTGGGAATCTGGTATATGTAGAAACGCTGATAATCACGTTCCGGAACATTCAGAAATTCATCGCGGATGCGGGTTCCGTCCGTATTTCTCAACACCTGTCCGGTGGGCGCAGGCCATATCGTTTCTACTTTCCTCCAGCGGCGGATATCGAACGGACGATGTCCTTCGGCGGCCAGTTCCACAATGCGCTCCTGTTCGATGGCATCGAAAAAGGCGGCGGCTGTGGCGTATTTTCCGGGCGCTAATCCGGGAAGATTACCCCTTGCCCTGATCTTGTCGACCAAAGCAACGAGGTCGTTATTGGGGCCGCTCACTTCGTTCACCGCTTCGCAGTACATCAGGTAGACGTCGGCCAGGCGCATCAGGTAAAAATCACAAGGCCCGTCGCTCCGTTCGGCAATGCCTTCCTGTCGTACCCATTTGCGGAACAGGTACCCGGTCATCGGGTTCGAGTCGTAGTTGATGTAGGTGTTGCCATCGGTACTTCCGAGTTTGAAGGTGATACTGTCGCCGACAACGTAACCGCTGGCATCAAGTCGCAACATTTTCTGTCCGTCCCACATGATGGTAGCTTTCATGCGCCAATCCCTGTCCTTATATGTATCCGGGTTGCGGGCGCCGCCTTCCAGGGTTGCATTTGAATTCAAAATGACAGGATTTGCAAAATCCCCGGTGGTTAACGACTGGTAACGATCAGCCAGACGACTGGTTGCCTGTACCCAGCACTGCGCATTACCCGTGCTCCGGGTACCGTAGTCACGCTGCAATTCCTGTCCCTGACTCAAGTTTGGACCTCCGTACTGTACCGAGAAAATGATTTCGGAGGCATACTCGTTTTTTACCTGGAATAACTCCCAGTATTTCGGATTCTGATAGGTACCGGGATCACCTTCGCTGAACAGCCTCAAATTGTAATCATAGATTACTTTTCCGAAATCCTCGGCAGCCCTGGCATAGTACGTAGCCGCTTCGGCAGCATCCTGAGTAAACCCTTGCAGTTCGGGCCATCCGTTCTTTTTCCATGAAGCCCAGTACAACTGTATTTTTCCCCGGAAGCCATAAGCAGCCGCCTGCGATGCGCGCCCCAGTTCGCTTGATGTTAACGAAGGCGGCAGCGTTTCAATCGCGTATGTCAGATCCTTCACTAAAGAATCCTTGATAGCAGATATGGGTGTCCTCGTGAGCGTTACCGCTTCGTCATTACCTGCCAGGACGCCTGTATAGAACGGAACGTCTCCCCACAATTCCATCAGCCGGAAGTATGCCAGCGCCCGCAGGAAACGGACTTCGCCATCGATCCTTTTCAGCGAATTCAGCATCGCGGTGTTGGTTTCACCGGCAATCATCAGTTGGAGATTCTTCTGCACATAATTGGCCCTGTTGATCACCGTGTAGGCATTGTTCCACATGAACCCAAAACTGCTACCCGAACTTGCCTGGGGATGCCAGGTGCCGCTTCCGAGACTGGTTCCCCTGGTCCATTGAAATTCGCCCATTCCGTCGAAATAATAATCGCGACCGAAAAGCGTGCGCGTGGCGACGTAAACGCCATAGGTTGCCGACAATGCATCATCCGGAGTATTCCAATAATATGCGTCGGGCAGATTAACTGCGGATTCCTGGGTAAGTATATCCTTGATACAGGATGGCATCAGCGGAATCCCGGCAAAAACGAGAATATAAATTATTATTCTTTTCATTTTTTTCTGTTTATGAGATGATTATAATCCGATATTCAAACCGATTGAGAATGTTTTGGACAGGGGATACGGATCCCAGTCCCTGTACTTGTCCGGATCTACGCCACGCCATTTGGAGAGCGTGAAGAGGTTTTCCGTTGAGAAATAGATACGGAAATGGTCTAATCGAACCTTCTGAACCCAGCGATCCGGCAAGTTGTATCCGAACTGCAGGTTTTTCATGCGGATAAAACCGGCATTGTCCAGCCAGAATGTTGATTCGTCACCGTTTCGTCCCCCCGAGCCGGTGATAATCCTTGGCAGGGAAGCGCTGCGGTTATCCAGCGTCCAGGTATCGTTCCAGTGGAATGTTTGGAAGCCCATCCGGTCGGCCGGGATCGCCATGTCATTATATACATCGCGCCAATAGTCCCATCTGCCGCTGGAAGCCTGGATCAGCGTCTGCAAATCAAAGCCTTTCCATTGCATCATCAAAGTCAAGCCATACGATCCGGAGGCTTTATAACGATTCCTGGTTTCGGCTTTCCTGTCCTCGCCTGTTACCTGTCCGTCGCCGTTCAAATCCATGAACAGAATATCGCCCGGAGCCATGTATGTGGCGCCTTGCAAAGGAGCGTTGTAGATTTCATTCCAGCTTTGGATGAGCTGATCCTGAGTGACGTATCCATAAACAAACTGGTAAGGCATATCCAGGTATACCCATCCTTTACCCAGAAATTCGTTCCATTCTTCCAAAGTGTTTCGATTGAGGTAACCGTTGAAGTTAATGCTATACCGGAAATCGCTGATGCTGGACTGCCAGTTCAGGTTGAGTTCGATCCCGCGGTTGCGCATGTTTCCGATATTCTTCCGTGGTGCGGAATATCCGCTAAGAATGGTAGAAAAATCGGATGGGCGGATCATATTGGTGGTTAGCCTGTCATACAAATCCAGTTCGACGGTAAGTTTATTCTTGAAAAACCCGAGATCCAAACCGATATTGATGGCGCGTGTTGATTCCCACGACAGTTCGGGATTGATCATCTTGGTATTGCTGAACCCTTTTACCAGCGAACCGTTCATAATATAGTTGGTATTGGTCATCACTTGCTGCTGTTCGCCCCTGTCATTCAGGATACTGTTTTGATCCAGCGAGTTGTTCCCGAGCGAACCCACGGAAGCCCGGATCTTCGCCTGATTAACCACTGATTTCAGGCCTTCGAAAAATCCTTCCTCGGAAATGCGCCAGCCAAGGGCCACCGACGGGAAAAATCCCCACTGATGGCCTTTCGAAAACTTGGACGATCCGTCATAGCGGAAGTTCGCCTCCAGCAGGTACCTGTCGTACATGGTGTAATTGAGTCGCCCGATCCAGGAAAGCAGACCTTCGGTCGACGACCAGCTATTGGAGGTTTGTGTCGCCTGCAAAGCAGCATCCAGTTCCGATAATGACGGGTGTAACCGGTCGTTCCTTGAACCTGCCAGGCGTCTGTCGAACCAGTATTCTTCGGCCACAACGCCCATCACCGAAAGCTGGTGCCCCGGGAAAATCTCGCGGTCGTAGCTGAGTTGACCCTGCAACAGGGTTTTGTATCCCTGCCGTATTTCCTGCGACACCCCGGCATTGCCTGCAATCATGGTTCGCGACTGCGTCCCGGTCTGGAAATTCCATTGAATTGTGGGATCATTAAAACTGTTGGTGAACTGGTTGTAATAACGAAGCGAATAGTCGGCCCGCGCCCTCAACCCTTTGATGATTTCCCACGTACCGTATATGTTGCCGTTATACTGTTGCTGGTTGCGGTTATTATGGTATACGGTATATTCGGCCACCATATTGCCGGCGGAACCGTTTTCGCCGTATGCCATAGCGCCTCCGTACTGGCCTGTTTCGGGATGAACGTTCAATACTCCCGATACGGCATAACGTAAACCTGCCGACTCCAGCCCTGCGCCACGGGGATAAACCGAGTTGGACCACTGTCCATCCATGCGGGCGCCCACGGAAATGTTGTCCCGTATCTTATAATCCAGGTTTACCCGGAAATTATAACGGTCATGGGTATTGTTGATTTGGGTTCCTTTCTGTTTCATGACGCCTCCCGACACATAAAAATTAAATTTCTCCGTGCCTCCCGAAGCCGAAAGCGTATGATTCTGTACGGATCCCCGTTGGAACATTTCATCGTACTGATTGGTGTTCGGGAAAAGTACCGGATCAACCATACTCATGGCCAACCACTGTTCTGCACTTCCTTCGCGGAATCCCGATGTCTGATTCCCCGAGGCGCTGGCGCGCATCTGCATGGTCATTGCACGGGAATAATCCGCTAAATATTCGTAAAAATTGCTCATTTCGGCAATCGCATACGAACCGGTATAGTTGATCCTGGCTTTCTCGTTGGTCTTCCCGGTCTTGGTAGTGATCAGGATAACGCCGTTGGCCGCACGCGAACCATAAATGGCCGATGAAGCGGCATCCTTCAATACGGAAATACTTTCGATATCGGATACATTAATCCTGTTGATGTCTACATCGGGCATACCGTCGACTACGATCAGCGGGTTGGAATTGTTGACCGTGCCCAATCCGCGAATCTGGAGCGAAGCGCCATCGAACCCGGCAAAACCCGTACTTTGCTGAACGATCAGTCCCGGTACCAATCCCGACAGGCTTGATGAAACATTGGTAATGGAGCGGCTTGCCATCTTTTCGTCGACCTTGACCGCTGACACGGCGCCTGTCAGGTTTACCTTCTTTTGTGTGCCGTAACCGACCACCACTACTTCCTCAATCTGTCTGGTGTCCTCTTCGAGTGCAATGCTGATCTCGCGCCGGTCGCCTACAGGTATTTCCCGGGTTGTATACCCCATGAACGAAAATACAAGCACTGCGTCGGCGCTGGGAACGGTAATCCGATATTGACCATTGACGTCGGACGCCGCGCCCAAAGCAGTACCCTTCACCGAAATGTTCACGCCGGGCAGCGGACCGTTGCTGTCGGTAACAGTACCCGTAATCATCATTCCCTGCCGGGCGTACATGTTCAACGAAATAACCGCAACAAGCAGGAAAGATATTTTGAAAACACGAAATAACAGTCTATTTCTAAAAAAATGAATCATAAAACTGACTTTACAATTATTTGTCATCATTAAAATTGTCTTTATACTGATTAAAAAATATGTTTATTTATCTCGAATCCCCTTAAAAGGTTTCCGAAAGATCTCATTATAAGAAAGCCTGTAACAGATGGCTTCTTTATCATTAAAACTGTTGGGAATTAGTCCATAGGCGATTTGATTTTACAGGGTAAATATTCTTGCTTGGGTAGAAAATATAAAAAACCGGACATTGCATGCGTGATGCAACATCCGGTTTGTATTTCGGAATGATGGGAAAAATGTATCTTACGCGCGCGCGTAACCGCTAATCTCTCTCTCTCTCTCTCTCTCTCTCTCTCTCTCTCTCTCTCTCTGCAAAGAGCGTGCCACAAGGGATTGAGCCGCCGGCTACCATATAAAAATCGTCCACTTTGCTATTGCAAACAGCGGAACAATTTCCTTCCGTAATATCGGAAGCTGTGATGTAACGGCATGTCAAATTCATGGTGCAATGATAGGGTCATTTACCGTTAAAAAGGTTCATTATCTGTTAAAAAAGGTTTACTATCTGATAAAATAACAGACAGCAAACCTTTTTAACAGATAATGAACGATCATGAACTATTGTTGGGGTGCACGCACCTGAGAAACCGCTACATCTTATTGATCCTGTTTTTTCCGTCCGCCGGCGGGATAGATTACGTTGCGCGACGTTTTGTACAGCCTTCCGAAAAAACCATACGGTTTTTTTCGGAAGGGTAAAGACCGCTGCTTTTTTTATCTTTTTTACATTTTTTTTTACTTTTCCCGATATTTTAATTCAAAATTAATCCATTTATTAATCATTCGCCCTTTTCTTTGCATCAAAATTTGAAGTAGAAGATTTCATCAACAAGTAAAAACTCGATCAATTTTGTTCTCTTTTTCCAACATATTATATGTAGTTGAAGCCTTGAAAATACCGGGCTTTGGCATGCCTTTTGCAGAGAGAGAGAGAGAGAGAGAGAGAGAGAGAGAGAGAGAGAGAGAGAGAGAGAGAGAGCTACATAATAATATAAGCGCGTGCACGCGCGCGAAGTTTAGTAAATATTTTTTTATTCTTATATCAAGCCGGAACATTGCCTTAGGGCAGTGTCCCGGCTTTTCTTTTCCTACCGGCCATTCGGGGGACAGGCTTTTTTGTGCCCGCCGGTTTTTACTGCTCATTTACCGATCCGTCACCCATCGTCACGATCCTTTACGGTGGATCGTAACCCATTTATCAACAGTCAATTCATCAATCAACCATCAATTTATAATTATTTTATCATGAGTGTCATCAAATTTATTTGGAAGGTCTGGCTTCGGCTCAACCTTTTGACAAAGGACGTGGACAA
>JAISCQ010000086.1 GCA_031265445.1 Bacteroidales bacterium | reverse complement strand
GTTTTATTCAGCAGCCTTTTCCGTTTCATTCCATCCATTTGTAGCCCGTTCCGTATATGGTTTTTATTGAATTATGGCATCCCGCCCTGCTCAACTTGGCTTTGAGGTTTTTGATGTGTGCATACACAAAATCGTGGTTGTCGAACATGTCCGCCATGTCGCCCGAAAGATGTTCCGCCAGCGCATTTTTGGAGACTGCCCGGTTTTTGTTCCCAATCAGGAACAGCAGCAGGTCAAATTCTTTCCGGGTAAGGCTGATTTCTTTCCCGTCCAGCAAAACCTCTTTCGACAGCAGATTAATTTGCAGGCTGTTGGACGTGACAATGTTGCTGCTCGAATACTGCGCCCGCCGAATCAGGGCGTAAATTCTCGCTCCAAGTTCCGGCAGGTGGAAAGGCTTGGACAGGTAGTCGTCCGCCCCGATGTGTATGCCTTTGATTTTATCGTCCGTCGAATCTTTGGCGGAAATGATGATGACTCCCGTCTGCTTATGTTCCTTCTTTAACGCTTCGAGCACGCTTAACCCGTCGCCGTCGGGCAGCATCAAATCCAGCAGGATGCAGTCGTAATCATACAGCATGACGTGTTCAACGGCGTCGCGGTACGTCGCCGCATGTTCGCAAAGATATTCTTCTCCCGAAAGATATTCGATAATGCTTTGCGCCAAATCGGGTTCATCTTCTATGAGCAGGACTTTCATGGCGCAAAGGTAGGATATTGCCGGTGGTCTTACAAAAAAAATCCGGTCTTTCACCCAAAAAAGCGTATCTTTGCCCTGCAAATCAGAGAGAGACATTTATGAATCAGGAAAAATTTTCATGTAAAAAAAGACGGGCAAGTTTCAGGTATGCTTTCAACGGACTGAAATTATTGATTAAGGAGGAGCATAATGCACGGATTCATGCTTTTGTTGCATTGTGCGTATTGATAGCGGGATGGGGTTTCGGAATTTCCCGTAACGAATGGATAGCTGTGATTTTATGTATCGGCATGGTGATTGCGCTGGAATTGATTAATTCCGCCATTGAGCGTATGGCTGATTTTGTTTCACCGGAAAAGCGTCCGGAGATTAAGAAAATCAAGGATTTGTCGGCGGGAGCGGTATTGACAGGCGCTATCGCTGCCGCAACTGTCGGATTAATCGTGTTTTTGCCCAAAATTTTGAAGTGGTTATAAGACAATCAGAACGGATTTTACAGGACGAGCATACCGGTTGGTAAATGTGTAACAGCGCTTATTTTCGTATCGCAATATATACACGTATAGACAGGAAACTTCCTGTCTATACGACAACCAAATAATATAGGGCAACCCCGTCGGATAAATTTTTGTTTTTACAATTTGTTTCCTATTCCTGTTGTCGGATAAGCACCTATATCGCTTCCGGGTTCGGAATATTCGGTTACGCCGAAATTTGGATCAATCGGCACTTTCTTTAACGCGAAAATCGTCCCTGTCCCTTTGCCAATCAAGGGAGAGCCTGTGTTAATATGGAAATCGTGGCCTGCCGTATAAGAATATTTTGCAGGATCGGGACACGGAATTGTGAATTGCTTGAAAAGGGGGTTGTTTACGCCTGTGATAGCACTACCGTCGTATTCACCGCCTGTTTGAAAGCCTGCCGGCAAGTATGACGAAGGTGTGGGAAGGTCTGTAGTTTTCGGCTCAGTGAGGCTCCCCCACGGATATATGTTCTCGGCAATATCTTTGGTATCGGCATAAAAACTGTTGTATCCGTAATTAAGTGCGTCGAGTTTAGGCGGTTTCCCGTTATCGAGGAACAGTCCACCGCGGCAGTTGACGATTGCATTGTTGCAAATAAGACCAGCAGCCTGACGGAAATAGGTGATTCCATATACTTCGTTTGCCCGTGCCGTCCGCCAGCCGCTGTTGATAATGGTATTGTTATAGGCATTGACGGTAACCTGCCTTGTATTTCCTTCAAAATTATCAACAACAATACACTGGCTCGAACAACCGATAAACACGTTGTAAGCCACATCGCCCTGTGTACCGCCGCCTTTGATGGTCACGGCGTCGCCAAGTTGCAAGCCTATTTTCTCGAACTTGTTGCGTAGAATACTGATATAGCCGCCCATGATGCGGACGCCTTCGGTGTTGGCGCCGTACATGTGGCAGTCTTCCATGACGAATGTCCCTTCGGGATTGAGGAATGTTACACCCCAGTAATATCCGTGTCCCGACAGGCCTTCAATCGGGGGATTGGTGAAGTGTGAGCCTGTGTACTCAATATTTGTCCATTTAAGGATGAGTCTGGGACATTCCATATCACAGACTACCCCGCCCCATAAACCTGCCATAGCGGGGTCGTTCTCCGGAAGCGTCGAGGGCGAATCCTGTTTCGTTTTTCCTTCGACGCTCAGTTTTACCGGCTTTTCTTTGGTGCCAAGCGAAAGGAAAACTCCTTTAACGATAAACACCGACGTCGCATTTTTGGCATAAACGGTTACTCCGGGTTGGATAAGGAGCGTATCGCCTCTGTTGATAGTTACTTCTCCATCGACGTAATACGTTTTTCCGCTTGTCATGGTGCCTTTGACCGACCCTGTCAGTGGCGCCGCATCGCTTACTTCTTTACCCACCGAAAAAGGAGGAGTCGAAATTTCGGTGTTGTCTTTCTGGCACGACGAACATAATAATATCGCGCCCACAATAAATGCTGTCTGAAAATTTTTCGCTGTCATTTTTAAATAAATATTTATGAATAATTGGGTTTATTTTAATTTATATCGAAAGCCTATTAAGCCACTCTGTCCAAAGCGGTCGTTTTGTACAAGATAATAATCCGGATGTTTCTGAAAAGGTATCCTGCTTTGCATGTCATTTTTTTTCTCAATCAAGACCTTGACGGGAATGTCCAGAATATTATTCAATTTCACGAATACGGAAAAATTCTTCAAGATGGTTTTTTCCGTCGAAAAATCAAGCGTAACGGCAGGTTGTTGCCAATAATCCAGACCATAGTACGGCGAAAGTTGCAAAATACGTTTGCCTGTATAAACGGATGATAATTGAGCGTCAAGCCCCAGTTTCGGATTTTTATACAGAAGCGAAACATTAGCGACATGCATCGACTGTCCCTGCAACGGGCGTGTTTGTGGCATGGTAACGGTAAGTATTTCACCGTTACCATTGTCGCCGTAATAGCCTTTATCGGTAGTTATCTGCGACCGCGTGAACGTGTAGTTGAGCGACATGCCGAAATTACCGATGTATTTTGTCAATACGATCTCCGCTCCGTAGTTGTACGCTTCCCCGAAATTATTCGGACGAAGTACCGCGCCCAATGAACCTTCCAGCGAATAGCCGTGCTCTATCGGGTCTTTGATGTCTTTGTAAAATATTCCCAACAGTAACTGGTCGATACCGGTTGGAAAATACTCGTATCGTATATCGAAATTATACGCCCGTGTATGTTTCAAATAGGGATTTCCACCCTCTTTATAATCTTCGCCGATAATAAAATAAGGTATCACCTCAAAAAAACCGGGTCGGCAAATGGCTTTATAGTATGAAAATCGCAGATTTTGTTTTTCGTCTATTTCGTATTTCAGATGAAAACTTGGCAAAAAGTCGGTATAATTAATCTTGCCCCGTTTACCCTCAAATTTTTCGGGCATTGAAGTTTCGAACTGTTGCCTTGTTTCTTCTACCCTTGCTCCTGTCAAAATCTGTATTTTGTTCCAAAGTTTGATTTTTACCTGAATGTATGCGGCCAGAATATTTTCGTCCGAAATGTAGTGATTAGGGTTAATCTCGCTACCGTAACCTGCTTCGACAGGCGTGAAATACATTTCTGCCTTATCCACGCTCTCGAAAACCTGTGGAGCGCCGTTTATCAATTTCGGATACAGGTCGTAGCTGTTGTAATAACTGTTGCGATGCTTTGCTCTGTATAGTGTTCCGACTTTCAACTCCGAACCTTTCATCCATGCTTCCGGGGCGTAAGCGAGATTTAGCATGATCGACCGGTCGCCGTCGCGGTTGTTCTGCCATATATATTTGAAGGGCAAAATCACAGGTTGACTTGAAACCATACCGTTGCGAACCGTATGTTGTGTCTGAAATTCGCCCCAGCCCGGCATATTGTTTGTCGCGAGCGACAATGCCCCTGTCCAGTCCAGCTTGAACATGGCCGTTAATTGATGTTCGCCCTTGACTGTGCCATTACCGATGTACTGGTTTTGGACACGGGAACGCTCCCATAATTGCACATTGGCAGAACCTGCTCCGATGTAACCCGCCGAAAGCATGGTATCCACAGTGCTTCGCGACTGTGCTTCGTTCAGGTTAACAAGCAGTCCGTACAGTGAAATTGAATGTTTCCGGTTGATAGTGTAATCCACCTTGACATGCACCCCGATACGTTCCGTTTGCGTCGAATATTTTCTTAACTGCATATTTGCAAACGAAGGAGTATTTTCGGGGGTTGGAACTACGTAAGGTTCAAAGAAAGTCGATTGATCGAACCTCCGATTGTTTTGATAGCTTACCGAGGCCACTACTCCGAGCTTATGTCCGAAAAAACGGTTTCCAATAGATATTCCTGCATTAAAATCGGGATATGGACGCCGGTCGTTATAGTCGAATACCTTGAGTGAAAAATCGCCGGGCGTTGCACAATAATCAGCCCCATATCGCTGTGCTGGCGATAAATCCATTATCGCCCCGGTATTGAACGAACGAAAATCGTTGCGCCCCAGCGACATACCGTATCCGGTGGATATATTGGCGTTAATAAAAAATCTTCCGGGAGCGTTTTTCATTACTAAGTTCATGGCTCCTCCAATGGCGTCGGATTCCATGTCGGGAGTGAGCGCTTTGGTTACTTCAAGTCTTTCGAGAAGTTCGGCAGGAAAGAGATCTCAACGGTACTTACATCGGAAGGAAAACTGTAATCGAACGCCTCGGCCCGTACATCCCACGAAACGACAGCCTGCCCGTATACGTCGTCCAGGTATTTTTTCAGCTCTGCCGTGCTGAAGGAAAGCGGGTTACCCTGTTCGTATACCACAACGAGTCTCACCGGCAATGGCTCGTAGGCAGCCACGGCAATCTGTCCGGCTACCGTTTCCGTACCCTTGCCGAAACGGTTGGTACGGAAATAGTTGGCTTCCACGGTCAGTTCGCGGGACTTCCCCGCAGGGCCAAGGGCTTGCGTTACTGTGGTGTCCCGTATGGAGGGCGCGCCGGAGACTAAGTCTCCCGCCTCTATGTTCAGCAGCGTCTCCTTTGCCGCTTCGGTGTCGGCAACCCGGTACCGCCCCGTGAGCGCGCTGGGCTTTTGGGCGTCTATGGCTATCCAGGGGATGGGGTTTCCGGCGACATCGCGCCGGTAATAGCTGTTCAGGGCAGGATACCTGTAAGCGTCGTATCCTTTGGCTTCGCCCTTGCGGAAAGTCACTTTGTAGCCGGGGTCGGGTTTGGTCTTCGGATCGCCCTTGAGCGCCTCCAGCGCCCGGATCACCGCGGCATTAAACCCGGCGCTGTCAACGCCCTGCACCGGCCCCGAACCCATAGCTGCCTGCAGGGTATCGCGCATGCGGATGAAGTCTTCCTCGCCGAATATTTCGCGAAATGCCGGCGTGCGCAGGCTGTCGCGTACGGTAATACTGTACCCTGCCACCTCGTACTTGCTTTTCATACCCGTGGGTGAATACGCAATGTCGATCACCGCGTGCGCAGGCTTTGCCCTGCTGATCTCAAACGCTTTCCGCGTCTTCTGCGAACCCCTGTAGGTAGCCACCCAGGGGTTGAAATAATCAATATCGATGTAGGCCCGCAGGATGACGGTGGTTCCCGTTTCCCGCTCAAAGGCAGAGAGGTAGGCGCCCAGTTCGGGGTTCATGGGCGGGTATTGCAGGAACTG
>JAISCQ010000057.1 GCA_031265445.1 Bacteroidales bacterium | reverse complement strand
TATATGCCGGGCTATACCTACAAAAACGGGGGATCGGTGCTTGACGGCAACTACATCATAGGTACGGTTCCGAGAGGTTTGCCCGTAACCACCCTGTCGTGGATGGAAGCAAAAATATTTGACGCCGGCTTTGATTTTCAGTTGTTCGGCGGCAAGCTGAGCGGTTCGTTCGACTATTTCCACCGTCTGCTCGACGGCATGTCGGCAAGGCGTAACGACGTGCTGATACCGGCGGAAATGGGCTTTGATCTCCCTTACGAAAATCTGGAGTCGAACGTACACACCGGTTTTGACGGCATGCTGATGTGGCGGCACCGGATCGGAGAGGTCAACTATCATGTGGGAGGCAATTTCACGTTTGCCCGCATGATCGACTGGGAACGGTACAAACCGCGCCGCGGCAACTCATGGGACTATTTCCGCAACAACATCAACCACCGCTATTCCTATTTGAACTGGGGCCTTCATTCCATCGGACAGTTCCAAAGCTGGGAAGAAATTGCAGCGTATGAGATCGACAACGACCGGCAAGGCAACCGCAGTTTGCGTCCGGGAGACATCAAATACGAAGATGTGAACGGAGACAAGCGTATCGACGGACTGGACGAGCGCGTCATCGGCTATCGCGAAGGCGAAACGCCTTACATGAACTTCGCCCTTACCCTGGGCGCCGAGTGGAAGGGAATCGACCTTGCCGCCGATTTCACCGGTGCCGCCTATGCATCCTACACGATGGACTGGGAAGCAAGGAACCCGTTCCATGACGGCGGTAACAATCCGCAGTATTACATGTCCGACCAGTGGCGCCTGTCCGACCCGTCGGATGCCAACAGCACGCTGATTCCGGGTAAATATCCTACGCTGATCGAAGGTAACGGCGGGCACAGCAATTACTGGAAAAGCGATTTCTGGACAAAAAATGTCAGTTATTTAAAGCTTCGCAATCTGGAGCTGGGGTATACGCTTCCTAAAAACTGGGTATCCAGGGCGGGGATCAGCAAGTTGAGGATATATACGCTGATGCAGAACCTTTTCAGTCTGGATAATTTGGACGGCGTGCAGATCGACCCCGAACTTTCGGGCGGCTCCGGCGTGCAGTACCCAACCAACCGGGTGATCAACGTAGGCGTCAGCCTTACATTCTAATCATAAAAATCGAATAACATGAAAAAGACAAGTTTGATATTTTTAATCGCATCATGTTTCATGATCATGGGATGTTCCGATTTTCTGGACAGGGAATCGGAAGCCATCCTGACCGACGACCAGATATTTTCCGACCAGAACATGATCTCTTCCGTACTGGCCAATTACTACGGGCGGATCGACTGGGGACAAAGCGTGGAACGCAGCACCGAATACCGTTTACTGGACGAGGCAACCCAATCCAGCGGCGGTACCGACCGCACGCTGGATTACGGCGACGATTTGTGGCGGGTATACGATTACGGACTGATCCGCAATCTCAACCAGTTCCTGCTGGGCATCCATTCCGAGGCGGCAGCCGGACTCTCGGAAGAATACCGCAGTCAGATCGAAGGCGAAGCGCGTTTCATCAGGGCGTGGGTCTATTTCAACATGGTCCGCTGCATGGGCGGGATGCCCATTGTGTACGATGAGATATTCGACTATCAGGGCGGGATGGACATTACTGCCCTGCAAATTCCCCGCTCGACGGAAGCCGGACTGTACGACTATATCATCGACGAATGTACCAGGATTGCGCTCCTGCTGCCCGAAGAACGTACCACCAATGCCTCCCGCGCCAATAAATGGGCTGCGCTGATGCTCAAGGCCCGCGCCGCCCTTTATGCAGGTTCCATTGCAAAGTACAATCACCTGACGCCCGATGTGAAAATCGCCGGGGGCGAGGTAGGCATCCCGGCCGACAAGGCTGCCGGATACTACCAGACCGCTTACGACGCCTGTCAGGAAATATTTACAGGCGACAGATACGCTTTGTATCAAAATAATCCCGACAGGGGGGCGAATTTTTATGAAGCCGTCTGCAACAAAAGCAGCGAAGAAGTGATCTGGGCGCGCGACTATAAATATCCGGGCAATACGCACGGATTCACCAACAATGTCATTGCCACTTCGGTATGCGGCGATATTGACGCCAATTTCGTCACGCCCACGCTGAACATGGTAGAGGCTTTCGAATATGTGAACGATCGCGACGGAACGCTCCGCACCCGGACGCCGGATGACGCCGATTACATTTATTACGACAGGCCGGAAGACCTCTTTGCCGGTAAAGATCCGCGACTGTACGGCACCATTGTATACCCGGGATCCGATTTTAACGGGATACCGATGAGCTACCAGGCCGGGCAAAAATACCTGGACGGCGGCGAATGGAAGGAACGTACGGGCGACATCAACTCAAAGGATGACGACGGCGACATCCTCACGGCCGACAACGGCCCCGACAGGTCGGACGCCCAGTATGTAAACAATTCCGGATTCAACATCCGCAAATTTGTCGATTACAACAGGGATGCATCCACCCGCGGGCGCGGCAGCGACATGTGGTTTGTACGCATGCGTTTTGCCGAAACATTGATGATTGCCGCCGAAGCCGCGCTGGAGCTTGGAAAGCAGCAGACCGAAATTTGCGGATACATCAATCAAATACGCACCCGCGCAGGCATCGGGCTGCTCAATGCGGTTACCCTGCTCGACATTGAGCAGGAAAGGAAAGTAGAGTTCGCTTTCGAAAACCACAGGTGGTGGGATTTGAAACGCTGGCGCAGGGCGCACGTCGTATGGAACGGTTCGGCCGACACATACAGCGCAACCCACTACGCATTGTTCCCGTATGTCGTCAAGGATCCGTCGCATGCGCAAAACGGAAAATGGGTTTTCGACAAGCTGCGTTCGACATGGACAGCCGAATATCCGCACCGGTTCCAGCAGCAGAATTATTACAATTTCATCAATCAGGACTGGATGAACCGGAATCCGAAAATAATAAAGAATCCTTATCAGTAAAACAGTTAATGACAAACAATATGAAGAATCTGTTGCATATATTCCTGCTCGCCGTGCTGGCGACGGCAGTCGTTTCATGCGGGAAAGACAATTACGACCAGCCCGAATCGTCCTTCGCCGGCAAGGTGGTTTACGACGGGCAGCCCTTGGGCGTAAGAGGCTCCAACGGCGATGTATACCTCCAATTCTGGCAGAGCGGATACGAACTGAATACCTCTTTTAATGTGTATGTTGCCCAGGACGGCAGCTATTCCGCCATGCTTTTCGACGGCGTTTACAAGCTGGTGATGAACAGCAACCGCGGGCCGTGGGTCAACAGTCCCGACACGGTGACGGTTGAAGTGAACGGGGCTACGGTCAAGGATTATCCGGTAACGCCCTATTACACGATCAGCAATGCGACGTACAGCCTGAGCGGAACCATGCTCACGGCATCGTTCGACGTCGCGGAAGTGACCGCCGGCAGGAACATCGAGTATGTGGCGCTGATGGTCAATAAAAACAAGTTCGTCGATTTCGGCGACGGTACGCATGTCGCCTGGGTTCGCAACGAAAGTGCAGTCCCCGGACACATCTCCCTGCAATTGGACGTTACCGGCGCCCTGAACGAACAGGTAGAACTTTATGCCCGCGTGGGATTGAAGATTACCGGTATCGACCAGGGTCTTTACGACCATAAGGTAGAGCGCGTAAAGTAAAGTAATGCTGATACCCCGGATGTATCATATCATTCGGGGTATTTTTTATTAATTTTGAATTTTGAATTGTATAACATCAAGTCGGATTTAGATTGATATGGTTTCCCTTCCTGGAAATATACAGCCCTTATTCTTATTGACCCTGACAGGTCTAACGACCCTGTCAGGTCGGTCGGCGGCTGACCTGTCAGGCTGCATTGTAGAGACGCGATGCCTCGCGTCTCTGCTGACAGGGTCAATGGAAACTCGTCCTTCTATTGATATGAGTTTCCCTGACGGGAAAAGACCCTTTGACCGGGAAGGTAAAAAAAACGATCCTTGGCAAAACATGCATGTTCTACGCTTCCGGTAATGGACAAAATCGTAAATCCTGCCGGAAATATACTTTTATTCATGGACAAAATGGCAAATCCTGTCGGAAATATACTTTTGTTAATAGACAAAATGGCAAATCCTGCCGGAAATATACTTTTGTCTATGGACAAAACCGCAAATCCTGCCGGAAATATACTTTTGTTAATAGACAAAACCGCAAATCCTGTCGGAAATATACTTTTGTACATGGACAAAACCGTAAATCCTGCCGGAAATATACTTTTGTACATGGACAAAATGATAAATCCTGCCGGCTTTGATTTATCAACATATTGAAATCCGTTAGTTATTGGGAGATTTTTTGAAATTTGAATGATATATGCTGTGTTGAGCGGCAAAAGAAATAATTTGATGTAAGATGGAAAACGCCAAAGTGAAGTTATCGGGAGATTTTCGATTCGGGAATCGATTGCCGGATTACAAATCCGGCAATATTCCGAGCGGCAATACAATTACCGCTCAACGTGGGGGAGCAACCGGAGTTATCAACAGGGTTGCCTGCGGCAGGGGGTTATTCAAATGCGACGCCTTCCGTTAAACGACGCGCAGCATAATTCATAATTATTCATGAGAACTGTCCTGTCAGTCGTTTTGTCGGCCGCCTGGCTATATTCCGCAAAAGCTCAGGATGCCGGCGCTGTTGCCTTCGCACAGTTTGCCGAACAGCAAATCGATTCATTTATTCTGCGCCGGGGAATCCAGGAGAAGGTATATTTGCATGTGGACAGGCCTCATTACACCGCAGGCGACACGATCTGGCTGAAGGCATACCTGGTGAACGCCGCAACGCATACGCCGTCGCGCATCAGCAAAATATTATACGTGGAATTGATCGACAAAAGGGATACCGTGATTCATCGGATCAAGCTCATGCCTTCGGACGGGAAATTTTTCGGGTACGTGCCGTTACCGGATACCCTGGCCGGCAACTGCAGAATCCGGGCGTATACCAATCTCATGAGGAATGTGGGCGATCCGTTTTTCTTTTACCGAACGCTCTACATCAGCCATCCGGCATCCGGACAGTTCGACGCCCGTCAAGCGGACATAAATGCAAAACAGGAGGATACGGATTTCGACGTGCGGTTCTTTCCCGAAGGCGGATGCCTGATAACGGGCATGGAGAATCAGGTCGCCTTCAAAGCCATCGGCACGAATGGGCTGAGCGTGAATGTTTCCGGGAAAATATTCGATCAGGCCGGCGAACTGGTTTCCTTTGAATCCGTACACGCCGGTATGGGTAAATTTTCTTTCACTCCCCAAGCCGGAAAGCAATACTTCGCTCTGGTACGAAAAGGAGTTACGGAACGGCGTTTTGAACTTCCCCCTTCTTCGTCCGATGCTGTATATCTCAATGTAATTCAGGACAACCACAATATATTGGTACGCCTGCG
The DNA here is from genome assembly GCA_031265445.1 of Bacteroidales bacterium. GTDB lineage: Bacteria > Bacteroidota > Bacteroidia > Bacteroidales > UBA4181 > JAIRLS01. Next base: position 3,800 of record JAISCQ010000057.1, on the reverse strand, counting down.
TGCCGGCGGCTCGTTGCCGGGCCGGCCTGCCATACTGATGGGGCATACGCGGGGGATCGTTTACTACAACGCCGTTGTGAACATTCGCGACAGTTTACTGGTTCGTGTGCCGCAAACGCTTTTCCCGTCGGGAATCGTTCATTTTACGGTTTTTACGCCGGATACGGTACCTCTTTCCGAACGGCTGGTATTCGTGGTCAACAACAAAGACATGCCCGAAGTAAAGTTAACTCCCGACAAATCCGGGTACGGACGAAGATCGAAAGTAAAACTGAACCTTGCCATACCCGGTATTTCGGAAGCCGACCTGTCGGTATCGGTAACCGGTCACAGCCGGGTTGCCTGTACGGGATTGGAACAGAATATCCTGTCTTCGCTGTTGCTGACATCCGATATATCGGGATATGTGGAATCGCCGGGATATTATTTTAACGACACGGTTGCCGACCGGCGCCGGGCATTGGATTTGATGATGATGACGCAGGGATGGAGCCGGTTTGACTTGACGGAGGCGATCAGGGGACGTATCCCGGAACCGGCGTATCATCCCGAAAAGAAAAGTATGATCAGCGGGACTGTAGTTTCCGAACACAACAGGCCGTTGCGGAAATCGAAAGTAAACCTGTTTGTACGCGATACCATCAACGGCAACACGCTGCTCGATGTTATTCCCGACCAGCGGGGACGGTTTGTGGTTGAAGGCGTCGAACATCCCGAAGGCGCCATATTCATGGTCAGGGAAGAAAATGCCGGGGCAAGGATACTCATGGATGCTCCCGATTTTCCGGCGGTAGCGACGCCCTTGATTCATCCCGGGAATGATGTATCCCAACCCGGAGTGCAGCAACAAACGTGGCAAGATACCGATACTGCCGGCGACCGGAGCATTCGAATCCGGGAAGTGGAAATTACCGCATCCCGGCGCAATACTGTGAAGGACAGGTTCGGAATGGCGTATGACGTACAGAGCGCCAGGGTGATGGGGCCTTCCGAAGCGCGGCAAAACGAAAACAAATCGGCGCTTTCCGTCCTTTCTATCATGCCGGGGGTCAAGATTGAAAGAAGCCGTCGGGGAATGGTTGTTATCAAATCACTCAGGTACGGCGCCGGATTCAGTGTATATATCGACGGGTTCCATGATCAGGGATACAGCAGAGTCCAACACATGGAAATGCAGGAGGTAGAACAGATCATTATCAAGGATCAACCGGGCGACATGGCCATGTATGGATTTACCGGAGCCGGCGGCGTTATCGAAATCAAAACGCGGCGCGGAAGCGACAGTCTCCCCGGTGAAAGACCGACAGTTTTTGTGCCTTTGGGTTACCAGCAGAAAAGACAGTTCTACATCCCTGAATATGAAGTGGGGGAACAGGCTTTAGCCCGCTGGTACGCCCGTCCAACCATATACTGGAACCCGGTGACGCCTTTTATCGACGGGAAAAGCGAATCGCTTGAGTTTACCACAGGCGACGATGGCGGGGGATACACGGTAAGTATAGAAGGAATGGCCGAATCCGGCGCTTTGATTTATCAACATATTGAAATCCGTTAGTTACTGGGAATAATTCAAAATTCAAAATTCAAAATTATTCATGAAGCTCATCATACCAGTCGTTCTGTTTTTGTGCTCCGGCAGCATGTTTGCCCAGCAGCAACAAATTGTGGCGCAGGAAGAAGTGCCCGTTTCCATACAGTACCTGTTTCCGGAATTTACCGCCGGGCGCGTACTCTATAAAAACGGCGCCAGCGCGGAGGGGAAACTGAATTATAACATGCTGCTGGAAGAAATGATGTTTGTAGACGACGCCAACCGGCAAATGGTCATGGACAACGTGAAGGAAGTGAACATGGTTACGATTGCCGGACGGCGGTTTTACCCGTATGGCACGCAAAAATTCGCGGAAGAACTTACCGGCGGCGCTGTCAAGCTACGGGTGTTACGCAAGGGAAGTATGGTGAAACACAGCAAGGAAGCCGGTTACGGTTCTTCGTCGGCTACCTCGGCCATCGACTCGTACAGCAGCATTTCGGGCGCAGCCAACCAAAAGACGGAGTTGACCGAGAAAGGAAATGTACTGGTCACGGTTTCGAAAATCTATTATCTGGTACCTGTCAGCGGGAAATATACCGCCATCAGGAATCAAAAGACATTCATCAGGCAATTTCCTTCATTCCAAACCGAAATAGAAAATTTTGTGCAAGATCAATCCATCGACTTCACAAATCAAACAGATTTAATATCTCTGTTGGCTTATTGTAATGACTTGTCACAAAGTAAATAATGTCATCAATTACACATTCAAACCAATCAAAATCAATCGCATGAAATCAATCATTATTACTTTAAGTTTGTTTTTCTCCGTGTCGGCAGCCGCAGCGCAAACCGGAATCCCGCGTCCCGAATATCCGCGACCGCAGTTCCGGCGCGATGCCTGGGTGAACCTCAACGGCGCGTGGACGTTTACCTTCGACTTCGGCAAGTCGGGCAACGACCGGAAGCTGTACGAAAGCAAGGGCTTCGACCGCGACATCCTGGTGCCGTACTGTCCGGAAAGCAAGCTGTCGGGCGTGGCGCATACCGATTTTATCAATGCCATGTGGTACCACCGCAAGGTGAACATACCGGCAGGATGGGACCACCGGAGGATACTGCTGCACTTCGGCGGAGTGGATTATTATGCCGTTATTTATGTGGATGGACGCATGGCCGGCCGTCACTGGGGCGGCGCGTCATCGTTCGAGGTGGATCTCACCGGCCATGTGAAAGCCGGCAACACGCACGACCTGGTGGTGTATGTGGAGGACGACCAGCGTTCCGGAGCACAGGCGCACGGCAAGCAGTCGGACAACTTCTATTCGCAGGGCTGCGATTATACGCGCACCACCGGCATCTGGCAAACCGTGTGGATGGAAGCCGTCAACAGCAGCGGCCTGAAACGCGCATATATCGTTCCGGAGCTTGATCAGAACCGCTTTGTGGTCTATCCCGAGTTTTTCGCCCTGCAACGCGGCCAGAAACTTAAAATCGACGTAAAGGACGGCGACAAAACCGTCAGCACGACGACCATCCCTGCCGCCGCCCCCGCCGTAGCCATTCTCCCGGTGAAACAGCCGAAAACGTGGTCGCCCGCGTCGCCTTTCCTCTACGATGTGACTTTCGAAGTTTTGGACGCGCAGGGCAAAGCCGTCGACCGGGTGAACTCGTATGCCGGCATGCGCAAGATCCATATCGAGGGCAACCGGTTCTTCATCAACAACCAGCCCTGCTACCTGCGCCTGGTGCTCGACCAGGGTTTTTATCCCGACGGCGTCTGGACGGCGCCTGCGGACAGCGACCTGAAACGCGACATCGAACTTTCCATGCAGGCCGGCTTCAACGGAGCGCGCCTGCACCAGAAAGTGTTCGAAGAACGTTTCCACTACTGGGCCGACAGACTGGGATACCTCACCTGGGGCGAGTCGTCCAACTCGGGACTCAATTTCAACGAACCGGTAGCGGCGCGCAATTTCCTGAGCGAGTGGGAAGAAATCGTTGTCCGCGACCGCAACCATCCTTCCATCATTGCCTGGACGCCCTTCAACGAAACATGGGGACGTCCCGATGACATGGATCGCGCGCAGCAGCACGACCGTTTCGTCGGCGACGCCTACAAACTTACCCGCGCGCTCGATTACCGTCCGGTGAACGACGCCAGCGGCAACTTCCATGTGGTTACCGACCTGTGGACCGTGCACAACTACGAACAGAACCCGGACAGACTTCGCGAACAGCTTACCGTGAAGGACGGCGCGATGCC
>JAISCQ010000200.1 GCA_031265445.1 Bacteroidales bacterium | reverse complement strand
CGCATGGTTACAGGCAGGAACGGCTGGTAACTGTTACGCTGTTCCACTTCCAGTACCTTGTGCGATGACAGGAAGCGGTTAAGCTCCGCTTCCTGTTCGCCCGTGTCGGCTATGGATATGTTAAATATGTGTATTTGCATCAATATGAAAAAATTCGATCGGCTAACGCCGATATTCTTTATTCGCCTGCCTTAGGCTTCGGTCGTCCCTCCCTCGCCTTGGGCAGGCTCATTTTTTCTTAGCTCAAAATCTTCTGGATGAACTAAGGACGAAAAACAACACGAAAGCCGACGTAGTTGTAGCGGAAGTCGGGGTAGTAGTTGCCACGGTAAGCGGAGCGGCAGTACCGGGCGTAGAAGTACCAGGAGCCGCCGCGAAGCACGCGGTACGAACCCGTTGTTGCACCTTCAGGATCTGTGACCGGGGAACTTGCATAACTGCCGTACCAGTCCAAACACCACTCCCATACATTGCCGTGCATATCATACAATCCGTAAGCATTGGCATAAGCCGAATAGGAGCCTACGGCCGTGGTACGGCCTACATAAGCGCCGGACGCATCATAATACTCTCCGCCCCTGTCGAAATCATACGGATAACGTCCGTAAAAGTTTGCCATACCGCCGGTCAATACTTTGCCGTTTCCTATACCGAAAGGCATGTTTTCAACGCCGCCGCGTGCTGCGCGTTCCCACTGAGCCTCCGTCGGTAAATCGCCGCCCGCCCATTCGGCGTATACTTTCGCTCCATACCAGCTTACATGAATCACAGGATGATTTGCATAGCCCGCCGCAGGCACCCACCGACCGGCATAGTGCAAGCCCCAATCAAAACCGGTGTTGCCGCTACTTGTCGATATCAAGATCTGCCCGCCTTGAATATCTGCTCTTGCGCCTGTACCATCAACTTCGACATCGTTCAGAAATTCGGCGTACTGAGCATTGGTGATCGGGTATTTGCTCATATAATAATCTTTAGTGAGCGTTACGCTGTGCTGCGTTTCATCGGAATACCTGTTCGGCTCGGCAGCCGTTGCATTCGGATCTGTCCCGGGAACGCCGGCGCCCGCGGCAGAACCGTCCGAACTGCCCATGAGGAATGTCCCTTTGGGGATCAACACCGTTTCAATTTTATACCCGCCGGGCGTTTTGATGGCCCGGGAGCCTTTGCTGCACGAGGCAAAGACTGCGACAAAAGCTGCTGTGAGCAGCAGGTTTGCCATGATTTTTAACTTTCGTTTCATCTTGTTTTTGTTTTTAAAAGATTGAAGATTATTTATTTAATTTTTATTCTTATTGACCCTGACAGGTCGTTTTACGTAAGCTTACGTATCCCAACCTGTCTTACTGACAGCGTCAGTAAGACAGGTCAGCGTGTCGCGCCGATCCCGGGAGCAGCGCCCGACCTGACAGGGTCGACAGACCTGTCAGGGTCAAGACCGCAATTGTAGGCTTCGGTCGTCCCTCCCTCGCCCTCCGCAGGCTCATATTCTTCTTAGCTCAAAAATCTTCTGGATGAACTAAGGAGCCGTCTATGAATAAACATATCAAATTAAATTTTAGCTATATGTAAATCAATATGTTTCAATATTCATACGATATGTTTATATTTAGACGAGTCCTAGGGACGAAAGACAACACGAAAACCGATGAAGCCGCGGTTGACGGGGTAGTAGTAGTTACGGTGAGCGGAGCGGCAGGACTGGGCGAGGCTGCTCCAGTAGTAACTCCCGTCGCCGCCGCGACGCACGCGGTTCGAACCGGTTGTTGCACCTTCAGGATCTGTGACCGGAGAACTTGCATAACTGCTGTACCTGTCCAAACACCACTCCCATACATTGCCGTGCATGTCATACAATCCGTAAGCATTGGCATAAGCCGAATAGGAGCCTACTTCCGTGGTATGGCCCACATAAATGCCTGACGGGTCATTATACGTTCCGCCCCTGTCGAAATCATACGGATAACATCCATCAAAGTTTGCCATACCGCCTGTCAGTACTTTGCCGTTTCCTATGCCAAAAGGCATGTTTTCAACGCTGCCACGAGCCGCGCGTTCCCACTGAGCCTCCGTCGGCAAATCGCCGCCCGCCCATTCGGCGTAAGCCTTCGCTCCATACCAGCTTACAAAAATCACAGGATGATTTGCATAACTCGCCACCGGCTCCCACCGAGCGCCGGTATAGTGCAGGCCCCAACTGCTGTTTGCCTCTATCAATGTTTCCCCGCCTTGAATGCCTGCTTTTGCGCCTGAACTGCCAATCCCGGCATCATTCAGGAAGGCAGCGTACTGACTGTTGGTGACCGGATATTTGCTCATATAATAATCCTTAGTGAGCGTTACCACATGCTGTGTTTCATCTGAAGACCTGTCCGGCTCGGCAGGCGTTACATTCGGGTCTGTTCCGGGCGTGCCCTTGCCCACGGCAGAACCATCCGAACTGCCCATGAGGAATGTCCCTTTGGGTATGAATACCGTTTCAATTCTATACCCGCCGGGCGTTTCGATGGTCCGCTCTTCTCCCGGTTCGTCTTTGCTGCACGAAGCAGACACTGCGGCAAAAGCTGCCGTTAACAGCAGGTTCGCCATGATTTTTAACTTTCGGTTCATCTTGTTGTTGTTTTTAAATGATTGGTTATTAATTATTTTATTTATTTTTATTCTTATTGACCCTGACAGGTCTGGCGACCCTGTCAGGTCGGGATACGTAAGCTTACGTAAATGACCTGACAGGCTGCGAAGCTCGACGCCGGAAGGCGTCCAATTTGGATAACCCCGCGCAAGCCGCAGGCGCAGCTCGGGGTAGAAGTCGACACCCTCCCCCATCCGAACTGCGGAGCAGTTCAACCCGCTACGGGGTTGCGGAAGAGAGTTGTTCTTTTTGTTCATTATGCCACTTTTCAATCGCTTCCAATGCCAACTCCAGTTGATATTTGGCGATTGTGTCAAGAATGATCTTATTGTTTGCCAGTTCTGCATCTAATTTGTCTTTTTGTTTCTGAATCATTATATCACCACTTAGCCTTGCAGCTTCTTCGGCTCGCCGCAAATGTTCATTGATTTCTGAATTTTTACGGGATATGATTTCTTTTTGCTCAATAACTTTTTCATATTCGATTCGTTCTAATGTTTCGTCATAGGAACCTCGTTTGTTCATTAACTTTGTAATCACAGGCAAACATTCAATCAAAATAAATAACACGGTTAAAAACCAATGTATCCCTGATAATTGATACAGCGCTTTTACGCTTTCTTCAACTCCGCTTTTTTTACTATCATTTGAGGTATTATCTCTGTCGTTATTAGATTGATTATATTTTTCACTTATTTCACTTATTTCGCGTATTTGTTTTTGCAATGAATTGTAGTCATTCTTGACGGCATTCCACTCATTAAGTTTTCCAATTCGCGTATTTTCTTTCTCTCGCCAAGCAGGACCTTTCCCTACTTTTCCTGTTGCGCTTAAACCTTCTATTTCTGCTGTACAAATACTATCTGCTCGATAATATTCATTTCGGATTTTCTCCAATTCTTTTAATCTGCCTTGTACAGGTTTTAATCGCTCCTCCAAGTTTTTATTACTCTGGCCAATTCGTCTTTCGTCTTCAATTCTTTGATTATCTATTACTTTTGCTTTTATTTCGAGTTCAAAAAGACGTAATTCTATTGGTGTAGCAATTACAAGTCCAATAAAGAATGCTAAAATAATGCGAATAGAGCCCTGTCTAAATTCTTGCCAAGAATTATCTGTTTTTTTGATTGAGACAATTATACTCCTATCGAGTGTAAAAATTAGAAAAGACCATACAACGCCAAATAATAGAGGAATAGACCAATCTGTCGTTTGAAACACATACGTTAAAAAGTAACTGCCTGAAATAAATGACAATACAGCAGTCATCAATATAATATATCCATTTATTGCAAATTTATTCCATTCGGTTGGATTAGGATACAATGCTTCTGTTGAAGCACCTGAACACCATATTCCAATTCTACGAAACCTGTCGGGCTTTTCTATTGGATTACAATCTGATTGTCTCTTTGATACGCTCATATATTTTTGAAAAATTAAAAATTGACACTTTGGGTTTATATAATGGTTTTATTTTATCCAAATTGACATCAGGCTTTGTGAATTGCGGCGGATTGAAATTAAAATCCGGTATATTAATGGACACATCTATTTTTGGCGAACCTATCGGATTAAGATTGATTCTGCTCTCAAAATCGGGCATAGGCACTAACAAACTTTCGATTATTGGGGTGGGGAAAACGGTTACCACAATATCTTTTGTAACCGAACTCAACTCGCCATAAGCGGTAATTTGATACAATGTATTTTTATCGTGTAAAACTTTCTTAGCTCCTGAATTACTTACTTCTCCTACTCCGTTGTCTATTTCTATCTTTTTGGCATTTTTCACTTCCCACGAAATGCTAACAGGTTGCGAAGCTATTACTACATTGGGTGAAACTTCAAAGAGTTTTATTTCAGGTTTTGGGAAAACCTCTATTTCTATTTTCTGTTCAATGATAGTCTTGTTGTCTAATGCGGTAACAATGAGTTTATAGGTTGTGTGTTGCGCGGGTATAGCAATGTACTGATTTTGCAGTGTAACATCAATATTTCGCATTCCATCCTCCAAAACAACTTTTGAAACATTGCTTATATTCCACATCAAAGTTATGGCATTTCCATTTTCTATTTTCTGTTTATCTGCAACAAAATTACTGATTACAGGTACTGGCAATACATTAACGGATATTGTCTGTTCCACTGCACCCGCGCTATTGCTTACTCTAATTTTGTATTGTTCGTTTTTTAAAGGAGTAAAATCTGCCTGTGTTGTTCCTGAAAAATCTTTTCCGTTAATTAAAATTATTTTTGCACCGGTTACATTCCATATAAGTTTGACGGGATAACCTGATAATGTTTGTTGTTTATCGGCGTAAAATTTTATAATTGTTGGCGGTTGTATTTGCTTTTTTATAACATTCATCCATTGTTTATAACTCAATCTTTTGTTCTGGTTTTCATATCCTTTGTTGATAGTTTCCGACATTACCTGTACAAGACCCTGCGGAATTTGTGTTTTAAGTTTTGTACAATACTTATCGTATTGTTCATCAACTTCTTTTCTATAATTTGAATTTCTTTTATTTATTTGTGGCCACTGATTGTTTTTCAAATATTCTTTTTCTTTTTCGCCTCTTATTTTTAGATAAAAAAGCGGGTGATAAGGAAATAACAAGAAATGTATGCCAACGGCGACAGCCCAAGTATCAGTATTCAAATCTACTTTGATAAGTCCTGTATTGCTTGAAAGTAATTGTTTTTGAATTTCAGGCGCAAGCCATTCGCCAAGTTTGCCATAAGTTTCCGGAATTGCTTCATCAGGTTTCCGGCATGGAGGTACAGAATGTTTCTTCGCTTTTCAAAGGATTGATCATGGTTTTCTACGACAGTACGCATATTGAAACGGGTAATGCCGTTCTGAACGAACTGATGGCAACGCATGGGATGTCGGGAATGTTGAATACGGTATGGCTGATTATCTGCGCCATGTGTTTTGGCGGCTCCATGACGGCAAGCGGTATGCTGGCAAGCATCACGTCCGTATTTCTCCGGTTTATGAAACGTACCGGCGGGACTTGGTAGCGGGGGTTGGTACTGTTCCACGGGTTGCTCCCCCTCCCCTGCGGGGAGGGTTGAGGAGGGGCTGCTCCACCCGCGGTTATGCATGACGTCGTCCCGCCGGAACTGTTTCCGCTACGGTCGCTTCGGGAATATTCCTGAATGTCTGCACCGCAGATCAGTACCTGTCGATCCTCCTCACCGGCGAAATGTTTCAAAGCGTCTATCAACAGAAAGGTTACGAGAGCAGGCTTCTCAGCCGTACCATAGAAGACGGCGTAACGGTAACATCTCCGCTCATCCCGTGGAACACGTGCGGCATGACACAATCGACCGTACTCGGAGTTTCAACATTCGTCTACCTGCCGTATTGCTTCTTCAATCTGATCAGTCCCCTGATGAGTATCACTGTTGCTGTCGCAGGATATAAAATCAAAAAAGCAATAAGCGCCGAACATACCGCTGACAGGGCTGCGACCGCTCACAATGAGGCGGGATGAATCAAAAATATCCTTCAATTTCTTCCATTTTCAGGATATGCATCACCGGTTTGCCTGCAGGCGAATAATTGGGGGTAGCACAGGTAAATAACATCTCCACCAGGTGACCGATTTCTTCAACGGTCAGAGGCTGATTGTAATGGATGGCCGATTCCTGTGCCAGCAATGCAGCCAACCGTTCGCGACGGCTTTCGAACAGATCCGTTTCGGTATGCCGGAAATCGTCCAGCAACTTGCGAAACACCATGCCGGGATTCTTGCTGCCCATTTCGCCCGGATTGCCGTGTATATTTACTTTCTGCCCGTCGCCCGGCCTGATGTCGAAGCCTAAAACAGCGAAATCGTCCCGGAGTTCCAACCACAACGCCAACTCATCGGGCGACAGTTCTACCGCTTCGGGGAAAAGGCTTTGCTGGCTCGCACTGCTGTGGTTGACCATTTGCGTCAGGTATTGCTCAAAGAGGATACGTTCGTGCGCCCGTTTTTGATCGATCAGCATCAATCCCGACTTCACAGGCGTAAGGATGTATTTGCCTTTGAGTTGAAAGTGAATATTGGCGGCTGCTGGCGCCGGTTCGTTTTCCGCAGCGGGCGTGTTCGTAAAAATATCCGGTTGGCGGTTCTCATTTTCGAACCCGGTGTATAATGATTCCCAATTCTGCAGATTGTTTCGTTCACGTTGCCGACGGTAGCTTTCCGACGTATCGAACGGGTTATAGCCGTTGTCGACCGCGATCTGCGGCGTACTGATCTTTGTATCCGGATGCAGCACCGGTATCTGTATCGAGTTGTCCGTCTCGAAATCGAGGGAGGGAACGACATTAAACTTTCCTAATACTTGCTTTACCGAACTGAGCAGGATCTGGTAGATGGAGTGTTCGTCCTCGAATTTCACCTCTGTCTTTGTCGGGTGGATGTTGATGTCGATCGAATCGGGAGGCACCTCGAGGTAGATGAAGTAACCCGGTATGTATTCGGGAGGCAGGATGCCTGCATAAGCCTGCACGATGGCCTTGTGCAGGTAAGGATGCCTGATGAAGCGTCCGTTGGCAAAAAAGAACTGTTCGCCGAACGATTTTTTGGCATAGTCGGGCTTGGTAATGAATCCGCTGACTTTCACCAGGGTTGTTTCCGTTTCGATATTCAACAGGTGTTGCTTGATGGGATTGCCAAACAGGTGAATAATTCGTTGCCGGAGACTGGTTCCCGGTAAACGGTATATTTCGGTTCTGTTGTTGGAGATCGAAAGCGATACCTGTTCGTAGGCCAGGGCGATCCGCTTGAATTCATTCAGGATATGGTTCAGTTCCGTAGAATCCGATTTCAGGAATTTGCGTCGTACAGGCACATTGTAAAAAAGGTTTTTTACTGTAAAGGTCGTCCCGTCCGGGCATTGCACAAGTGCTTGTCCGGTTACCTTTGTGGCTGCAATATCCACTTGTGTACCCAACTCGTCGCCGACACGTTTGCTGCGTACCTGCACTTCGGCCACAGCCGCAATCGAAGCCAGCGCCTCGCCACGGAAACCCAGCGTATGGATGGAAAAAATATCTTCCGATTTGCGTATCTTGGAAGTGGCATGCCGCTCAAATGCCATCCGGGCATCGGTTTCGGACATGCCGCAGCCGTTATCGATCACTTGCACCTGCGTTTTGCCGGCGTCTTTCAGGTAAATGTCAATAGCGGTTGCTCCCGCATCGATGGCATTTTCCACCAATTCTTTCAAAACCGATGCAGGACGCTGTATCACCTCTCCGGCGGCAATCTGGTTGGCCACCGAGTCGGGAAGAAGCCGGATAATATCTGTCATTTCAAATCAATGTCTTTTATTCATCCAAAAATCGTGGAATATTTCCGGCATGAACCAGTAAAGCAAACCCAACAAGGCTATCAGGATGATCAAAAACCGGAGGGCGGATTTCTTTTCCAGCGGTATTTTGTGCATTTTTGAATGGACGCGCCGTTCAGCCAAAAATCCTTTTTGTAACCCGGGGTAACCTGCTCGATTCCTTTCAGCGGCAAGCTCTGCCTCCGCCCGGGCTTTCATTTTTTCCAAACGTTCCCTGCGTTCGTCGTAATACAGCGGACGGTAATGAAATTGCCGGGGCCTTGGCGTATTGAATTTAAAAAAAATAGCCATAATCAATTGATAAATAATCGATGATTGAACATTTGTGCAAAAATCCTGTCGAACCGCGATGACTGATCGATGAGAACTCACGATGCCCCTGCAAAGATACATATCTCGCAAAGAACAGCAAAATAATCCCTGTCTTTTCTTCGACTCTGACACATTTTCATACGTAATGCGACACCGTGTCTGTACTAAATTTTTTACAAATCGAAATGAAAACATTACTTTTGCCTTCTCATCGTGATGTATCATATTGATGATACTGCGCACGGCGTAATTTTGTGTGATGATTTTTGTAAAGACGTGGCATGCCACGTCTTTACCTGCATTTCTATATCACAATTTTAGCCCGCGCATGGTAATAAAAACAAAGCACTTCTGATCAATGGCCAAAAATAAAAAGACGGAAAACTCCAAAAAAACAAAGCAAAAAGGGAAGTTAGCCGCTTTCTTCACCGACGAACGTTTTAAAATGACTTTGGCGCTCCTGCTGACAGGTATGGGTATACTGATGCTTGTTGCGTTCGTATCCTATTTCTTCACCTGGAAGTCCGACCAAAGTTTTGAGTCGTCGCAGCTGTTAGCGAACGTTAAGGTCGAGAACTGGGCGGGAAAGTTGGGTGCGCGCCTTGCCAACGGGCTTATCAACAATGGCTTTGGCATAGCCTCGTTTTTTATACCATTGGTCTTGATCGTATTGGGATTTCGTTTGCTGAAAGTGAAACTGCTTCCTCTTGGCCGTACCATCAAAACGTCCGCAGTAGGATTGGTGCTTCTGTCGCTCATCCTTGGGTTCATATTCGGCGCTGCAGGCGGGTTTCTCGGGAGCGGGCTTGGCGGCGCGCATGGGTATTTCATGGCCAGCTGGCTGCAATCGCTATTGGGCGGGTTCGGTGCAGGCATCCTGCTCATCCTGCTGACATTCCTGTTCCTCACATTCTCCTTTGCGGGATTTTTCGGCTGGTTCACCAGAACGGTAAAATCCGTAAAGTCCGTAAAAGCGCCCAAAATCCAGAAGAAAGAAAAGAAACCCTGCAAAACGAAAAGCAGTGAGGATGATTTTTATGGCGAAGATGACGAAGACGGGGAAGGCGACGAAACGGAACCAGATGCAACGGACGACGAAGATATTGATTTCCAGATAGACGACAAGAAAACCGATGCCAACGTAAAAACCCTCGAGGAACTGCTCGATGAGGATATTGAACTGACCATTGAAGCACAGGCGCTGAACGAAGAACCGTTCGATGAGGAGCCGGAAGCCAGACCTTATGAAATGGAGGATATTGCCGCGCTGGGCGAATATGACCCCACACTCGAACTGTCGCGCTACGTGATGCCGCCGCTCGAACTCCTTGCCGACCACAAGTCGGAAAACTCGGTGGTGAGCAACGACGAGCTTATCAACAACAAAAACAAGATCGTTGAAACGCTGGCCAACTATAAGATACAGATCGACAAGATCAAAGCCACCATCGGGCCTACGGTGACGCTTTACGAAATCGTTCCTGCTCCCGGTATCCGCATCTCGAAGATCAAGAACCTCGAAGACGATATTGCCTTGAGCCTCGCCGCGCTTGGTATCCGTATCATCGCACCGATGCCCGGCAAAGGAACCATCGGGATAGAAGTGCCGAACATGAATCCCGAAATTGTGTCGATGCGATCGATCATTGCCTCGCGGCGCTTCCAGGAAGCCAGCATGGAATTGCCGATTGCACTGGGCAAAACCATCTCGAATGAAACCTACGTTTTCGACCTTACCCGGATGCCCCACCTTTTGGTTGCCGGTTCAACCGGACAGGGAAAATCGGTCGGTTTGAATGCGATTATAGCTTCTATCCTGTACAAGAAGCACCCTTCGCAGGTAAAACTGGTCATGGTAGACCCAAAATCGGTAGAATTTACTCCTTACGAAAAAATCGAACGCCACTTCCTCGCCAAACTTCCCGACGCCGAAGAAGCCATCATCATCGATACCCAAAAGGTGATCTATACCATTCATTCGCTGTGTATTGAGATGGATACCCGCTACAGCCTGCTCAAAGACGCACAGGTGCGCAACATCAAGGAGTACAACGCCAAGTTTATCGCGCGCAGGTTGAACCCGAATCTCGGTCACCGGTACCTCCCTTACATTGTGGTGGTGATCGACGAGTATGCCGACCTGGTGATGACTGCCGGCAAGGAAATAGAAATGCCGATAGCCCGCCTGGCGCAGAAAGCGCGCGCCGCCGGCATCCACCTGATCATCGCCACGCAGCGTCCCACCACAAACATCATCACGGGTGTAATCAAAGCCAACTTCCCGGCGCGTATCGCTTTCCGCGTGATCTCGCAAGTCGACTCGCGTACGATTCTCGACGGTTCGGGCGCCAACCAGCTGATCGGCCGCGGCGACCTGCTTTTTACTTCGGGCGGCGATGTGATCCGCGTGCAATGCGCTTTTATCGATACTCCCGAAATCGAAGAGGTTACCAGATTCATCGGTAACCAGACGGGATACCCCACGGCGCATCTGTTACCCGCATATACTGCAGAAGATGGCGCCGAACCCAAGGATATCGACCTCAGTAAAAAGGACGACCTGTTCGACGACGCCGCCCGCTTGATGGTGATTCACCAGCAGGGTTCCACTTCGCTGATCCAGCGCAAGTTTTCCATCGGATACAACCGTGCCGGCCGGATCATGGATCAGTTGGAAGCGGCAGGCATTGTCGGGGCAAACGAAGGCAGCAAAGCCCGTCAGGTGTTATTTACCGATGAGGCTTCGCTGGAAAACTACTTGAATAAATTGTCGAGGGGAGAAGGATAGTTGCCTGTGATGATGATCGTTTGACGGATCAGGTCGGGATGTGGCTTGACGCAAATATTCGATATTCATCCATATTCAATTGATGTATTCCCCGCAGGAAATCCGGAGTTTCCATCCGCTTTTTCCCTTCCAGCCTGAGGCTGCGGATTGCAAGCCATCCGCCATTAGCGGCCACCCGCAGGTATGTTTTGCTGTCCGAGTCGATGGTTCCGGGGGCTGGCGATGCGCTGTCCGGCTGCACCGCGGTTTCGTATATTTTGAGCGTCAAGCGGCCGCCTTTGGGGCTTACGAGCGTTGTCCACGCGGCCGGGTATGGCGAAAGCCCGCGTACAAAGTTGTGCAGCTGCACCACATCATGATTCCAATCGATCTTGCAGGTTTCCCTGAATATTTTTGGGGCGCCTTTTAACGGTTGGTTTTGCAGGGCATTATCCTGCGGCAGAGTTTTGTAATTGCCGGAAGCGATGGCTGATACGGATTCGGCTAAATGTGCGGCCCCGCTGAGCATCAGGCGGTCGTGAAGCATCCCGGCGCTGTCGTCCGGATGGATTGCTTCTTCGCGGTACGAGATTATATTCCCTTTGTCGATCTCCCGGTTGATGAAGAATACGGTGGTTCCGCTGCGTGTTTCCCCGTTGATGACTGCCCAGTTGATGGGAGCGGCGCCACGATACTGCGGCAACAACGACGCATGCAGGTTAATGGTTCCCGATGGCGGCATTTTCCAAACTTCCTCGGGAAGCATCCGGAAAGCGACGACCACGAATAACTCGGCGCGCAGACTGTGCAACGCTTCCAGGAAAGCGGGATCTTTCAGCTTTTCGGGCTGCAATACGGGTACTCCATGGCGAACAGCACATTGTTTTACGGCAGGTTCCTGCATTTTTTGCCCCCTGCCTGCCGGCTTGTCGGGCGAGGTAACCACTGCCGCCACCTCGTTACCCGATTCAATCAGCGCCTCCAGTGAAGCTACTGCAAATTCGGGCGTCCCCATGAATACGATACGCATAATGATTTGATTTGATGAAACAAAGTAACATGATTTTACCTGAAGACACAAAAAAACCCTGTCCGGAAAGACAAGGTTTCATTTTTTCATTTTTTTTAATTACTCCAACTGTTTATCAACCTGAACTTTGTAAGATTGTATAGTACCATCTTCAGCAGTCACTGTATAAAGTACAGTATTATCAACAAAAGTTTGACTTTTACTTGCAGGAGGATCGATTGTTGCTTTATCCGAAATTGTAATTTTTGGAGAGACAGCCCCTGTTGGCATATTTTCCCATTGCTCAATCCCCATCTTGGGATAAGTATATGTAACTGTATGGTTTGATTCATTAATCTGATAAATAGCTCCATTTACCTCAAAACCAAGAATCTTTTTTTCACTACTTTTATTTTTCTTACTACAGGCTCCAAGTCCAACACTAACAGCCATTAAAACGATTGCCAATAATCTGATTTTCATATTTCTAATATTTTTGTTCTACTTATTTTATTTACAATCCAAATCCAAAATATTCAACCGCAAAGGTAAGATACTTTTTTGATTTCTAATATTTTTAATCCAAAATTATACGCCATTCGTCAAAAATATTTCAATAAAAGTTTTCCTTGGATCCATGTTTGCAACACATGTTACAAACGCGAACCGAACCAAAAACACGTTTGCTACCGCGCAGCAAATGCAAACCGAATCAAAATCACGTTTGCTACCGCGCAGCAAATGCAAACCGAACCAAAATCACGTTTGCTACCGTGCAGCAAACGCGAACCGAATCAAAATCACGTTTGCTACCGTGCAGCAAACGCGAACCGAACCAAAATCACGTTTGCTACCGCGCAGCAAATGCAAACCGAACCAAAATCACGTTTGCTACCGCGCAGCAAACGCGAACCGAACCAAAATCACGTTTGCTACCGCGCAGCAAGCGTAAAAATCTTCAGATGGAAAAATATATATGCTAAAAAGGCCAAAGGGCCTAAAGGAGTTATCAGAAAATAAGCATTACATTTTTCATGATTACATTGTCCAAAATTTTCTCAAGGCATCATAGCCCGAAAGGTTTTATTTTTCGTAACCGCATGCAAGCGAAGCACAGCTTGCGGAAGACGTGTCCTGCCTTTCAGGCAGCGGTCGCGAGACATCTCCTTTCCGCAGGTCGCGACCTGCGGTTATGAAAATCCGGCTTTTCAAGCCGCCGAAACGTAACGTCTATTTCCTGACAGTTCCTAAAGGTATAAAATTTCCGTAAAGAAAGCATAGATGATTTATTTTCTTTACATTTGTGATCCTGTTTTTGTTGATTCAAAAGTTGTTGTGATGGAAAAATATAAAGAGGAGAAAACCGAAGCCGGCAAAGATGTGGTTGAAGAGCCGTTGATCCGGTTCCCTGCCGTTAATCCTGATCCTTGCAAACGGTACGCTTACGCTGATTATCTCTGTTGGACGGACGACATCCGGCGCGAACTGATCGACGGGATTGTATACGTTATGTCGGCGCCTCGCCGCATACACGCCGGCATTACTTCCAATACGCTCTTCCCGTTGATCGGGTTCGTGAAGCGGCGAAAAGAAAAATGTAAGGTATACCATCTGAAAGCTCGTGAACAGGGACACAGAGTGCTATAGACGAAGTTAAAATCAAAAATTGCTTATGAAATTACTTGCCTGTATTTCCATTCTTTTCTTCTGCCACAGCAGCAGATCCTTTGCCCAATGGATAGACGGTTTTTCCGATGGCGATTTCGCGAATAACCCGTCGTGGCGGGGAAACGCCAGCCACTTCATGGTCGAAGACGGATGGTTGCGGCTGCATGCGCCGGCTGCAACTGCAACATCCTGTCTCTCGACCGCATCCGATATTGTTTCCGATGCTGCCTGGGAATTTGTTTTCAAGATGGACTTCAACCCTTCATCGTCCAACCATGCAAAAGTATACCTGATATCCGACAGGGAAACGCTCGCCTCCCCGCTCAATGGCTATTACCTGCGGTTGGGCCATACCGATGACGATATTTGCCTGTTCCGTCAAAACGGAAATGTTACCGAAAAACTGATTACGGGACGGGCCAAAGCGCTTGATACGCCTTCCTGTCATGTACGCGTACTGGTTACGCGCGACCGTCAAGGCTTCTGGACATTGAAAACCGACCTTGCCGGCGGACGTGATTTTATCCTCGAAGGCAGCACACAGGATAAGCAGATCAGCCGTTCGGCATATTTTGGCGTGGTGTGCACGTATACGGCAACGCGCAGTACCGGTTTTTATTTTGGCGATTTCCGCGTAGACGGTTCGCCTTATACGGATACCGAGCCGCCAGCGGTTACCTCGTGCACTGTTGACGGAAAACAGGCGCACATCGCCTTTTCGGAACCGGTAGCATCTGTTTCGGCTCCGTTGAACCGCTTTTTCGATATGGACGATGAGGTTCGCCTTGACGACGTCCGTATGGACGGTCTCTCGGAAGCGATCCTGTCGTTTGCGGATGAACTGGAATGTGGTTTCCGTTATATCCTGACTGTTAAAGGGCTTGAGGATATGGCCGGCAATGTGATGCGCGATACAGCTTTATATCTTTCCGTGCCGTGCCGCGCCGACCCGTACGATATTGTGATCGGCGAGATCATGGCTAACCCGTCGCCTGCGGTGCGGTTGCCCGAATACGAATATATCGAGCTTTACAATCGTTCCGGCAAAAACATCGAACTGGAGGGATGGACGTTTACTTACGGGAATACTTCGAAAACGCTTCCCGCATACCTGTTCCCGGCGGGCGGATACCTGTTGCTGGTTCACCCTGCGGCAGTACCGGACTTATCGGGCTACGGGGCGACGCTTCCCGTGCTGGGATCGCTGACAGCCATTAGCAATGCAGGGCAATACCTGCAACTCGGCGACAGCAAGGGAACAGTTATTTCATGGGTTGATTTTACCGTCGACTGGTATGCCGATCCGCTTAAAACCGATGGCGGGTGGTCGCTCGAACAGATCAACCCGGAACTGGTTTGTAGCGTGGCATCGAACTGGGAGGCGTCTACCGGGAAAAACGGCGGTACGCCGGGCCGGAAAAATTCGGCGCATGCATCCGTTTCCGGGATTCAGGCGCCGGAAATTATTCGCATTGCTGTCCCCGATGCATACACCATTATATTATATGTATCTAATCCGTTGGGGAATATTTTACCCGATGTCTCCCTGTTTACAGTGAATCCGCCCGTAAGCAGGGTGAATATCGAAGGTAACCATTTCGACCGGTTGCGGCTGCAATTACAATCGCCCCTGCGCGAAGGCGAATGGTACGATTTGTCGGTAGCCGGCGGTGTGACCGATTGTGACGGGTACGATACTCCGTCGGCAGGATTCCGTTTTGCCTTGCCGCAATATCCGGACAGCCTCGATGTGGTGATCAACGAAATACTGTTCAACCCTGTGAGTGGCGGCTACACTTTTGTAGAGTTGTACAACCGTTCGCAAAAAGCGGTGCAGGCCGGCGACCTGCAACTTTCACTCCGCGACGCCAGCGGCAAATTATCCACCCCTGTGGCGCTCACCGATGAACCGTTCCTGTTGTTGCCCGGACAATATCTGGTGACTTCGCGCAACACGGATGCCGTGATGCAGCAATATGGAGCCGCCAACCGCAGCGCCTTCCTGCAAATGCCGGGAATGCCGTCGCTGACCAGGGAATCGGGACGACTGGTACTGTTGAATAAAAGCCTTCGCGTGGTGGATGAGGTTCATTACAACAGCAAGCAGCATGTGGATTTTCTGAAAACAGGCAGCGGCGTCTCCCTGGAGCGTCTAAACCCCGACCATCACAGTCTTGATCCCGGCAATTGGCATACCGCAGCGCAAACAGAAGGTTTCGGGACGCCGGGACGGCAAAATTCGCAATACATAGCATCCGGCGGAACCCTCTCAACCGAAGTGAGCCTGAATCCGGATGTGTTTTCACCGGACAACGACGGGATAGACGATGTCTTGAATATCAGCTATCGTTTCGATGTCCCTTCGCTGACGGGCGAGGTGATTATTTTCGATTCGGCAGGGCGCAAAACCAGGCGCCTCATGCACCAGCAGTTACTGGCCACGGAAGGAACCATTACCTGGGACGGTTCCGACGACAAGGGACGGAAAGCCTTAACCGGGGTGTACATCGTTTTTTTCCAAGCATATAATTCAAATGGGGTACAAAAAATTTTCAAAAAACCCTGTGTATTGGCAGGTAAACAAAAATAAATTTTCCAACAGCTATGATTTGACACGTTTTCAGTTTAATTAACTGATAAATAAATTATTATAAATCAAAAACAACAGGTCGTTGAACAGTTTTTGTGTAGAATTTTAGTAAAAAAGCGGTATCACAAGGTATTCGAAATATGTGCAACCAAAAAAAAATCAAAAAAATCAAACAAAAAATGAAACTTTCTGTTTACTATGTCGTATAATGCTTATATTTGTGTGTGTAATGCAGTCGTTTCCCGGTGTATGGAAGTATTCGAGTTTCATCGCCTCCGGAAACAGTGTTAAATAAAGTAAAAATTAAAGTATTTTTGTTAAAAACGGCACATATTGATATAATTTTTGATGTATGTTTGCGTTTTTGTTTAGAATACAATATCTTTGGTAAATTTTTTAATCTAAATCATTTTTTATTTCTAACCCTAATTTTTTTTTATCATGAACAAAGCCGAATTAATCGATGCAATTGCAGCTGAAACCAAGCTTACGAAAGTTGATTCTAAGAAAGCCTTGGATGCTTTTGTAAAAGTAACCAGCGGAGCGTTGAAAAAAGGTCAGAGAGTTGCTTTAGTTGGATTTGGTTCCTTCGCAGTAGTAAAAAGGAGCGCCAGAACCGGTCGTAACCCTCAAACCGGAGTAGAAATCAAGATTGCTGCCAAGAAGGTAGTAAAATTCTCTCCGGGCGCTGAATTGAAAACTAAAGTTCAATAAAGCTTTTTTTCTT
This sequence comes from Bacteroidales bacterium, assembly GCA_031265445.1. Taxonomy (GTDB): domain Bacteria; phylum Bacteroidota; class Bacteroidia; order Bacteroidales; family UBA4181; genus JAIRLS01. The sequence goes on along the minus strand of JAISCQ010000200.1, from coordinate 5,590 downwards.
CTTAAAGAAGGGAGCAGGGATGCTCCCTTTTTTTGTATCATCAAGACTCTAAATTGCTTTATCCGGCGTTGCAGCGCTTTCAAGTACAGTCGTCTTTTGCAGTCGTGAGTTTGAAACTCCCCGATTCGACAACGAATTATTCCGTCACGTCTGCTTTCAATCGAACGATGATCTGTGCGTTTTTCGGGTCGTTGGAGATCAGGGTGATGGCTTTGCTTTGCTCGCCGCTTTGTCCGGTACTGTCATACGTGACCGTCATATCGGCTGAGGCGCCGGCATTGACTTCTTTGGGCGCATCCACCGTTACCAGCGGGCTGACCGATTCCGCTTTGCGAATCATCAGCTTGCTTTTGCCATTGTTGGTCAGTTTCACTTGATATGCCTTCTTTTCGCCTTTCCTGATCTTGCCGGCGTCAATTATCTGCCGGTCAACAGATATAACCGGGGCGTTTTGTAATTGCGCAGTTGTCCATCGCGAAAAATCTTCTTCGATGGTTGCCGTTACCGTCAGTTTATAATCCTTTTCCCTGTTGTCGTTCAGGATCAGGCTGATACGGTCGGATACAAATCCCCAATTGTTTTTCCCGGCCGCATCGTAGGTTAGTTTGATGGTTGCTTTCCCGCCTTTTTTGATGGTTGCCGGCGTCACTTCCGTTTTGATGTATGCAGGCAGATCGATAAATGAAACCTTCACGGCATCGGGGCCGGGATTATAGGCGGTAACCACCAGCGACGGCTTTTCGTAGGAATACACCCGGTTGAATGCCACATGCATGTCATCCAGGCGAATGGAGCCTGCTATGTAGCGGAACGCTTCGCTCGGATGCCTTTCCACCGCTGTCACTTCGCCGACAATCTGCAACTGGGCGGGCGCCGACGGGCTGTTGCTATATACAGTGATCGTTTTATTAATAGCTCCGGGACGGCCTTTCACATCATACGATACCTTGACGAAACCCGTAGCTCCGGGGCGGATCGGTTGTTTGGTCCATTCGGGCGTGGTACAGCCACAGGTAGTTTTCACGTCCTGTATGATCAGCGGCGCTGTTCCGGTATTTTTGAAGGTAAAGTCGTAACTTGCCGTGCCGTCTCCTTCTTTCACTTTGCCAAAATCGTGCCGGATTTTGTCAAAGGCGATTTTGGGTTGTGCCGAAAGGCTGAAAGCTGCAAGGAGCAATAAAACGGATAATTTCAATTTCATCTTTTTATCTTTTAGTTTGATTTTTTTTGACAGGATAACGTTATACGGATTATGCTTCACAAAAACCGTGCAAAAACAAATGGGTTTAAAGGATCAACCGTCAATTTGCTAACCGGAATATGTACTTCGTCACGCAAGGGTCGCTTGCGTATTTTCTCATGCCTGAAGACCGGATGAGTCTAAATATCTTTTTTCCTGTAGTCGAGATATCCTTTTGCGGCAACTCCCAATATCAACAACACAACACCAATGGACGAAGCCAGCGCTATTTTCTCGCCACGGGCGTAGTTTACAGGTTCGAACTTGAACACAATCCCGTGTTTGCCTGCAGGAACGGCCATGGCGCGCAATACATAATCGGCGCGTATGTGCGGCGTCAGTTCCCCGTCGATGTATGCGTTCCAGCCCTTATCGTAGAATATTTCGGAGAATACGATCAGTTGCGGTATTTGCGAATGGTATTCGTACACAAGGTGGTTGGGTTCGTAGCCGACCAGATTGATGAAGGCTGTGGAATCGTCCCGTGCGGTAAATCCTTCCAATATCGGCTGGTAACGTTTATCCACCACGGCCTCGCCGGAGGGATTGAGTTCGGCAAGCGCTGCTATTTCGGCATCGGCATTGTCCACCCATTTGATACGCCCTACCGGCCATGCATTACCTAATGCTCCGGGGTTAGTTTGCTTCATGAGCTGGCCTGTTTCCTTGTTGGCTACAATAAAGTATTTGGTGTTCAGCATATTCAGCACTGTCATATTTCCTTTACCAATGTAGCGTTCAATCAATTCCTGGTACCGTTTCATTTTAGCGCCATGATAACCGCCGATGGATTTATGAAAGAACGAAGTGGTGGCATCATTGAACGGATCGACAGAGAGATTGAGCACGCGGTAGTTCGGGTTTTTGTCCTGGAGGATATCCAGGTCGACCGGCGTGGGCTGCGCCGTGTTAACGCCTTTCGGCTTGAAAGAACTGTCATTGAGATAACGTTTATCCACTGTCCACAGGTCGATCACAATCAATACCCCCATTAAAGCAATGGCATGCGCAGTTTTCAGTTTTCCCTTGATCATACCCCACAATACTGCGGCGGCGACCAGCACAAACAGGAAACTGCGGAAAGCATCCGCGCGGAGCGCCGATTCGCGCGTGTCGCGCAAAGCAGGCACGAGCCAGTCGGGGAGATCGGTATCCGAAGCTGCTGCGAAACTAAAGAATAAACCCGGCGCCAGTGCGAATATTAAAGCGATGCCACCCGTGATCAGCGCAGCTTTTTGCAAAGCTTTCCATTTATCGGCAGCAGACAGATTGTTGCCCAGCATTTCGTTCATCGCCAGTATACCCAGCAACGGCACGGTGAGCATGATGATTGTCAGGATCATCGAAACCGTGCGGAACTTGTTATACAGCGGGAAATAATCGATGAACAGGTTGGAGAAGAACGCGAAGTGTTCGCCCCATGCCAATACTGTCGACAGGATGGTAGCCGTAAGCAGCCACCATTTCACCTGTCCCTTTACTGCAAAAAGACCCAGAACAAACAGGAAAACCATTACCGCACCGAGATATACCGGTCCGGCTGTGCCACGCTGTCCGCCCCAATAAGTCATGAACCGCGCATACTCTATGGCGCTGTTCCGTGGATACCCCTGTTTTACAAGCGCCTCGCAAACGGATGATTTTTTAGCGGCATCGGTCGAAATAGGCCCTCCGGCAAACGACGGGATGAACAAATCCATGGTTTCGGAAATTCCGTAACTGTACCCGCCAAGGATATAACTGCGATCCAGCCCTTGGGTCTTGTCGCCGGTTTCGTCGGTCAGTTCCGATGGCCCGCGTGTAGAGTATGACGTATATTCGGCGGTAAGCAGCATGTTGGTGAAGTTCACGCCTGTGGCCAGTACTACGGCAACGATCATGGCTGCCGATGTTTTCACAAAACGGCTGTATTGCTTTTCTTTAAGGATGCGAACCAATTCAAATATAATGAAAATCAGCACAATAATGCCTGTGTAATAGGTGATTTGCAAGTGATTGGCCCGTATCTGTAAACCAAGTGCAAGACATACCGCCAGCACGCCCAGCCATATTTTTCGGCGGGCATACGCCAGGTACAGGCCCCCAATGATTGGCGGCATGTACGCCATAGCGCGCATCTTGGTGTTATGTCCCGCGCCGGCTATAAGCATGAAATATGTGGACAATCCGTAGGCAAATGCCCCGGCAATGGCCAGCCAGGGGTTTACCCTGAAACACAACAGCATGATGTAAAATCCCAACAAAGCGAAGAATATCATGTATGTCGGCGAAGGCAGGCCCAAACTGAGGAAAGTACTCAGATATGGCAACCAATTGTTGTAATACCGCGTGGATATCTGGTAAGCAGGCATTCCGCCGAATACGGCGTTGGTCCACAACGCTTCCTTACCGGTACGTTCCCGGTATTCGGCGATTTCCTGCGAAGAACCGTTGGAATGCAGGACATCTCCCTGCCGAAGCTGTTTCCCGTCGGAAAATACCGGACTGAAATACACCATGGTAGCGAGTACAAAGAGAACAACAGCTACTGCATGCGGTAAAATTTTTTTAACTGTATTCATCATCAATAACAAATTACGGGTACAAAAGTATTTAATTTCTTTGAGATACAATCGTATTTTCTATGTCCAATTGTAGGGGCGTATTGCATACGCCCGTATTGCGTTCGCCCGAAAATGACGACCACCCGAAAAAAAGGGCGAACACACAGGTTCGCCTCTACATTTTGCATGGTTACAGGCAGGAACGGTCGATAACCGTTTATTCACCGTTTACGTATCCCAACCTCTCAGGGTCGATGCGATCTCGCAGTAGAGACGTGGCGTGCCACGTCTCTACAAAAATTCTCCTTTTGACGCTGACAGCGGTCGACAGACCCTGTCAGCGGTGGTGGAGTCTTATTGACCCTGTCAGCAGCTGCGCAGCCTGACAGGTCAGCGCTTCGCACCGGCGTGGGAGCAGCGCCCGACCTGACAGGGTCGACAGACCTGTCAGGGTCAAAAGGAACAACAGGATGAACTAAGGACGAAAAACAACACGAAAGCCGACGTGGTCGCTGCGGTGGTCGGGGCTGCCGCCGTTACGGTAAGCGGAGCGGCAGTACTGGGCGTAGTAGGACCAGCTGCCGCCGCGAAGCGCACGGAACGAACCCGTTGAACAAACAGGGTCTGTTGCCGGCAAACCTGCATAATTGTCACTGCCGTCCCACTGATCCAAACACCACTCATATACGTTGCCGTGCATATCATACAGTCCGTAAGCGCTGGCATAAGCCGAATAGTCGCCCACTGCCGTGGTACTGTCCGCATAAACGTCGGACAGATCATCATACTCTCCACCCTTGTCGAAATCATAAAGAATACGTCCATAAAAGTTTGCCATCGAGCCTGTCAGTACTTTGCCGTTTCCTATGCCAAAAGGCATGTTTTCAACGCCGCCACGCGCCGCGCGTTCCCACTGCGCCTCCGTCGGCAAGTCGCCGCCCGTCCATTCGGCGTAAGCTTTCGCGCCATACCAGCTGACAAGAATCACAGGATGATCTTCATAACCTGTTACCGGCTCCCACCGGCTGCCGTTATAGTGCAGGCCCCAGCCATAATCGTCGCTGCTTGCCTCTATCAATCTTTCCCCGTCTTTAATATCGGCTTTTACGCCTGTGGCATCAACTCCGGCATGGTTCAGAAATCCGGCGTACTGAGCATTGGTGATCGGGTATTTACTCATGTAATAATCTTTGGTGAGCGTTACCACGTGCTGCGTCTCATTAGACTCCCTGTCCGGCTCGGCGGCCGTTGCATTCGGGTCTGTTCCGGGAACGCCGGTACCCACGGCAGAACCGTCCGAACTGCCCATGAGGAATGTCCCTTTGGGGATCAGTACCGTTTCAACGCTATACCCGCCGGGCGTTTTGATGGCCCGGGTACCTTTGCTGCACGAAACACACACGGCGGCAAAGGCTGCTGTCAGCAGCAGGGTTGCCATGAAATTTAACTTTCGATTCATCCTGTTTTTGATTTTAAATGATTGGTTATTATTTAATTCTCATTCTTATTGACCCTGACAGGTTCGAGGAAGTTTCACCGCTGACAGGGTGTGCCGCGCGCTACCCTGACAGCGGTCGATGCGGTAGAGACGTGGCGTGCCACGTCTCTACAAAAATTCTCCTTTTGACCCTGACAGAGTCGACAGACCCTGTCAGCGGTGGTAAAGCCTTATTGACCCTGCCGGCAAAGACGCGATGCATCGCGTCTCTACAACGCAGCCTGACAGGTCAGCGTTTCGCACCAGCGTGGGAGCAGCGCCCGACCTGACAGGGTCGCCAGACCTGTCAGGGTCAAAAGGGACAACAAG
>JAISCQ010000197.1 GCA_031265445.1 Bacteroidales bacterium | reverse complement strand
ATGCCCTATTTGCAGGAAACGATCCCGGAAGAAGACCGGAGAAAAGTAGAAGAATGGCTACAGGACGATCCCGCAAACGAAGAGGAACTGATGCAGGTTGCCCGTATATGCCATGCCTTTCAGACCGGTGACCGTATCCGCAAACGCAATACGCAGGCCTCCTTCGGGGTCATTGAACGGAAGATACGGCAGCGACGGTTGAAACTGTGGATGCTTCGGACAGCGGGTGCGGCCGCGTGCCTGGCATTGGGCGCTGTCTTGTCTGCTGTCCTGTTTTATCGGGCGCCCGTGCAGGAGGAGCTGGTTTATCATACCATCGAAGTCCCCTCCGGTCAGCGGGTCAAACTCCTGCTTGCTGACGGCTCATTAGTGTGGCTGAATGCGCAGACCCGGTTCACTTATCCGGCTATTTTCGGCAAGGGTGCCCGCCGGGTCATGCTGGACGGCGAAGGGCTGTTTGAGGTAGCGCCCGATGCAGACCGCCCCTTCACGGTGCAAACCGCCGGACACGACGTGACTGCACTGGGCACCACTTTCGACGTATACGCATACGGCAACAGCGATGCTTTTGAAACAGTCCTGATCGACGGCTCCGTCGAAGTAGCCGCCCGCGACGATGCAGGAAACAGAACCGGCGTCTGGCGGATGAAACCCGGATACAGGCTTTGGTATGACGAACGGACACAGCAGATACAGACTTTCTGCGTAAGTACGGACGAATACATTTCGTGGACAAACGGACTGTATCATTTCAACGACATCACCTTTGCCGAGATGATCCGGCGGCTGGAACACTACCATAAGACGCAAATCATCATCCGCGATTCGTCGATCATGAACTACCGCTGTACCGGTAAGTTCAGGCAGCACGAAAGCATTACCGACATCATGGATGTGGTGAAAAGCGACATGCCGTTCAACTATTCCTACGATAAGGATTTGAATAGAATGATTATCAGTAAGCGCGAAAAAAAACGATAGCTAACGAAATACATAACCCGAATATTCACCTGAAAAACAAATTTGCCTATGAAACATGAAAAAGAATAGAGCAACCCGGAAAAAAGACAAAAGCCGGAAAGTATTTGCGGTACCTCCCGGCAAGTCAAACTTTTACACAATTACGTGAAATGAATTATGTTATTAACTATAAAAATTTGATATGCAAAGTTATGGAAAATATTAATTGCAGGTATATATTACCTGAACAAAAAATCAGTAAACTATTGTCTATTATGAAAATTTCTTCCGTATTACTCATGTCCGTCTTCCTGCATGCGGGGGCGGTTGGAACGTACTCTCAGGGTGCCAGGGTGACGATCGACGTCGAACAGGTCACTCTGGCGGAGGTGCTGGACGAGATGGAACACCAGACTAATTATCTGTTTTTCTATAACAAGAAAAACGTAAATGTAAACAAATCCGTGAACGTCAGGATGAAGAACGCACCCGTATCGAAAGTGCTGGACGAGACGCTGGACGGGGATGTCGCCTACACAATGGTCAATGACCACATCATTCTGTCTAAAAGAAATGACGGCACTATGGCCGCTATTCTTCAGCAGGCGAAACGCGTGACAGGTACCGTAACAGATGTTGGCGGGGAAGCCATTGCCGGAGCAAACATCATCGAAAAGGGCACGACAAACGGAATCTTAACCGATGCGGAAGGGAATTTCAGCCTGAGTGTGTCGGACAATGCCGTTCTGCAGGTCTCTTACCTCGGATATGTCACTCAGGAAGTTCAACTTCGCGGGATTGTTGACAGACCTTTACTTATCAAGCTGTCAGAAGACACGCAGTTACTGGAGGAAGTTGTCGTTGTGGGCTATGGCACGCAGAAAAAGGCAAACCTGACCGGCGCGGTCTCAACGGTTTCCCTGCCTGAAATGGAAAAGCGAACAGTGGCGCAAACATCCCTGGCCTTGGCCGGTCTGGTACCGGGCGTCGTCGTGACGCAGCGGAGCGGTAAACCGGGCGGAGACGGAGGGGTCATCAGCGTTCGCGGTAAAACGACGCTGGGGAACAACGATGTCCTTGTGCTTGTTGACGGCGTCGAATCAAACATCAATATCATAGACCCGAAATCCATCGAATCCATTTCCGTCCTGAAAGATGCGGCATCGGCGGCCATCTACGGGAGCCGGGCGGCCAACGGGGTGATTCTCATCACCACCAAACGCGCCGAAGACGGCAAGGCTTATATTTCCTACAGCGGATATGTAGCTAAGGGCAGGCCGACAAACGTCCCGAAATATGTGGGCGCTGTCGACTTTATGAAGTACATTTCCATAGCCAAGCGCGCGGTGGGGATGACGCCCGAATATTCCGAAGAATACATCCGCGAATACGAAGACGGTATCAGCCGCAACGACCCGAACTATCCCGATGTGGACTGGTTCGACGCCACGACCACCAACAACGGTTTAATCAACAGCCACTTTGTAACCGTCAGTCTGGGTACAAAGGAAATCAAGTCGCTGGCGCAGGTAGGTTATCTTTCTCAAAACGGTATTACGGAAAATACGGACTATAAGCGATATACCCTGCGATCCAATACCGACTTTAAAGTCTCGGAAAAGATCGAAATAAGATCCGACCTGGCGCTCACCTATACGGATGCGAGAGAACCGGCAAAGCTGGGCACCGGTTATAATTGGGTAGGAAGAATCCCGGCAAACCAGGCGGCTTACCTGGCCGACGGCCGTTACGGTCCGGGCTGGCAGGG
>JAISCQ010000258.1 GCA_031265445.1 Bacteroidales bacterium | reverse complement strand
GCGTCCAGCCGGACAAAGCGGAAGGAGGTTCGCGAAAAGATCCGGGACAGGGCGACCGTCGCCGCCGTAAGACCGATCGACAGATAAAACCAAAAGTATTTGCCGGAAACCACTCCGTTACCTAAATCGTTGCCGACCGCCCACACGGTGGAGAGCATCAACCAAAACGGGATCAGCTGGAAGAGTTGCAGGATGTGTTTTACAGGGAACACGGCACATTCATTGAATCGGTGTAAAAAAGCGTTTCCATTTCCATTTTCCGGTTTGCATATCCGACGAACGCCATATCACAAAGGCCTTCCCAACGATATGGTCTTCGGGGAGCAGCCCCCAGTAGCGCGAATCACGCGAATCGGGCGCATAGTCGCCAGCCATGAAATAGTAATTCTTCCGGAATACATATTCGCGGATGGGATGACCGTTCCGGAAAACCTGTCCGTCGCGAACCGTTACCGGGTATCCTGTTTCGTATTCAATCAGGTTTTTGTATAAATACACATTCAGGCTGTCGACCGTCACGGCGTCGCCCGCCCCCGGCACATACAGCGGGCCGAAATCCCTGATGTTCCAGCCAAACGCATCGTGAAACGGGAAACACCGGTAAACGCCGGGCGGAAAATTCTCCGCGGGAGTGTTCGACACCCGTAGCTGGAAGTCGAGGCATCCCAATGTTTCGTCCACCCCTTTTACCCTGTAAATCCCGCTGTCAATGTAAAGGGTATCTCCCGGAATCGCCACGCAGCGTTTGGCGTAAAACACATTCAGGTCGATCTGCAGTTTGTTCCAGTCGGAATACGGAAAGTTAAATACCAGCACGTCGTTGCGTTTTACTTTCCGGTAACCTTTCAGGCGTTTCATTTCGAAATCGGTTCCGTTCAGGAAGCCCCAACCGGTGAATATGCGCGGTCCCGGAATCATTTTATTGACCAGGATATAATCGCCGGGGAGAATGGCAGGCGTCATCGAAGGCGTTGGAACTTTGCACGATACCAGCAGGAAAACCCGCAGGGAAATGCCGAATATCACTGCGAAAAGGAGATATAAAAAACACCGGAGAATATGCTTGGCGAGGAATTTTAGGGTTTTGATTTTGTTTTGATGCTTCATTTTATAAGTGATATCAATTAAGAGAATTGACCCTGACGGGTGTTGTCGATTTTGCTATATTTGTAGGAACATTGACCGCTTGCGGCTTTGATGATGATGTGGCGACGGTAGTGGTAAATCTAATCCGGACTGGATCGCGGCGTCATCATCTTACAGCCTTACGGACCTTACGGAGGCAGGGCGCTGCCTCGAGGGGATACCTGAAAACAATCAGGAAATCGCATAAAAACATCAATATCCACACTGATTTCGAAAAAACATACATCCCCGACAGGATACCTGCTATACCGACGCCTGATTTACAAAATGATGGGAAGTAACGAACAAAGCGATGCCACATAGAATAGCAAACAGAATTCCAATGGTTAATTTGTTTATAATAACTCTAATTGTTACCTCTCTATTTATCACAGTCATACTTTCTTTATATGAATTGAGTTATTCATCGAATCTTAAATGGAAGAATATCTATACCAATGAATCTTATGATCGGGTGTAACAAAGAATATTTTACCTTTCCTTCGGAGCGTAAGATTTTCCAAATACAGCAATGCCTGCAACGGCGCACGATATTGCAATGAGCCGCTATTTGTCGCTGTTTGTTTACCCCGTGACGTCCATCCGTCTTTTGTCCAATAAAACAGCTCATAACTGTCTCCTTCGGATATATCATAATCCGGATCGGTTTTATCAAGATTCAACAGCGTATCCGGATGATCCGGGGAAAGAATGATCACACTCCCTCCATTATCCACCAAAAAAGGATCTCCTGCCGGCGTTTGCCGGTTGTTGGCATAATATACCGGGAAATAAATGATGTTTCGCCCTATAGACGGAAAACAGCATGCCTGTCCGTTGTCCTTTGCCCATGCGATAGGATATAACTGACTGTTTTGCTCAAATGCAAGATACACATACCCTGTTGGCGTCACGGAGGGATATTTGAGACAAACAGTAACCGTGTCTCTACATCTGGGATATTCCGCAGATACATCTTTTATGTTTTTATTCCCCTTCAATAACAGCGGGATATTTATGTCTTCCGTTTGGATATTTTGTTGCATGGCAAATGTTTTCCGGTAAACCTTTCCTTTCAGACAGGTACTGAACAGGAGGCCCTGATGAGGTTCATTCGGATTCGTATCTGTTCCCATAAAAGAAATATGCTTCCCCTCACTGTCACGCACAGTATTCCAGGCATGTCCGCTCGGCATATTGATCCAATGTGGCGTAAATTCAAATGTAACAGGTATGCCCAACGCCCTCATACTGAAAACGGCTAACGTTGCCATGTGATCGCATGGCCCCTTCGCCGAAGTCATCAACTGTGAAAAATTCATCGGCGGAAAGTCCTTGTCTAACTTGAATCTTGGAAGTAAACGGTTGACGATACGGCATGCTTCCACCGATGTAGTTGCATGCTTATTCAAGATCGTATCCAGGTCTGCAAAGCTGGCAAGAGCCTTTTCCCTCCAGTTCTCCAATGGCTCGACACCCACCCGGTAAGGCAGGATTTCCTCACAGAAAGCGTCAAAGGGGATATGTTTTCCCCACGGGCGTTCCCGCCATACCTTGAACGCCAGTTCAATATTATTGATCAGGTAGTTGGCAGTGATATGCTTTACATCTTCCCGTATGACCGGCTCGCCCAAACCGTATGCGGCCAGCACCCGCTGTTTGTCCGACGAGCTTGTCCAGCGGAGATGTACCGTAGCCACGTCGTTCCACGGCGCATCGTAATATTTCGAATATTTGCCCGGCATGTTCGCAATGAGGAACTCGGCGGCGCGCAGTTTCAGGCTGTCGGCAGGATTGTGGCTATAACGGTTCAATACTTTTTCCAATTCCTTCCGATTCTTCCCGGCCTGCTCAAGAACAGCTTCCAATTCATTTGAACAGGGTTTTGAACAGGAAAACACGCCAATGATAAATAATAATGAAGCCGTTCGCAGGCTTCTTTTCCATATACTTTCAGTGTTTCCTTGAAATCTCATTCTTTTTAAATTCTTCATTTTCATTTCTCCCAAGTATAAATCATCGCATCTACCGGATTGTCGGCTTGCAGCCGCTCCTGTACAACGGCAGGAATTACCGCGAATGATTCTTTTTCGTTCGCGCGATTCGCGGACTGTTTTCATTATTTCAATTCTATCTTATAAGTCAGCTCATTCAAATCCAAATGGATATGATACAATCCTGCTTTTGTGACCATCCAGTTCAAGGAGACATTCGGGTTAAACTGAAAGTATCCTTCTTCCGGTAAACTCAGTGACCAGCCGTCGGGCCACAGCTGGATAGATGAGAAATTTGGCGCCGTCAGAAAACGAATGTTACCTCGCCCAAGATTCATTTCAAAATCATAAACGTTGGGATTGTTTGCCGGAGCGAGAATGCCGATAGATACGACGTCTGTCCATCCGTAAGGCGATGCATCTCCAATAGGATAAATCATATAACGCGGAGAATAGCGAAGCCAATCGCTATATATGCTATTTCCGGCAATCGCATAGACCGAGCGATACCTCAAATGGGCAAAGCCCTGGACTGCGTCCCACAGGTAAATCTTCGTTTCGCTGGGTAAAACCTTGAGCGTTTTGGTTTTTCCATCGACGCCATCATATTCAAGTTCGACATAACTATTGACGTCTGTTGTATTCTCCCACCTGATCAGCGTATATTCCGGATAATATTCAATGTTTGAAACTCTGCGGTCGCTCATATGCGCTGCCTTTTCTGGTTCATGGCAATTTGCGCCCAATTTAACGCCTGCCTTTTGAACGTTTTTAAAGACTTTGTCGAGCAGATTCCAATTTGGGAACCCGGTCAAACCGACCGTTATCCCACATTCTTTCATTTCCAGCAGGCGTTCTACGCTACTCTCTTCTGCGGGAAGTCCGGCATGCGCCACGATGGGCAAGATCTCGTCGGCTTGCAGCCTCTCCTGCGCAATGGCAGGAAATACAATGGCGGCTGCCAATACTACTTTTAAAAAATCAATTCTTTTCATTTGTAATTTTATTTTTACTGTCTCTTTTTCATGGCTTCGCCACGGTCAGTCACATCCTGTCCATGGCTGCCGGATAAAACCCGGCATTTCTTTTTATGTCTCCGGTTCTTTTTACAACCAACCGGACGGTTC
>JAISCQ010000185.1 GCA_031265445.1 Bacteroidales bacterium | reverse complement strand
ATTTGTTCGAGAAGATATTGAGTGATATATGCGAGTAAGAAATCATATTTTTTTTGAAATATAAATGAAGAACTTTTAATTGAACAAAGAATTAAGCAAAAAGGGAGGTCAAACAACCTCCCTTTGCTGCATGCAAAAACGCATTTACATTGTACTGACGACACGTTGTGCCGTCTCTTTTACCCGGCTTTTGGCTTTGTTGTATTAACGGTCGGTGAAGGTATATTTTTCATCCGATATCACCTTTTTCACAGCTTCCAGGTATCCGAAACCGTGGAGCATGTCGGGCAGGAGATAACTTCCTTCTACCCATTCGTTCCAGGCATTGATGGTGATGAGCTTCGGCTGTCCGGGATGAGCGTCGGCATATTCCCTGGCTTTCTGCAACAGCATCGCGAAACTTGCAGGCGTATGATGATCGCAGGTAACATCCTTTTTGCCTTTTGCAGGAAAGCGCGGAGTATCATCCCATCCCACCGAAACACACGGAAAAAGAGGCACATGAAGGACGGCGTCCCATTGCTCGCGTATTTTACAGGCATTGCTCCCGTGTACAAGATAGTCGGTATGGAAACCGCCCATATTGTACATTGCCACGCTGTTGAATCCTACGCTGTTGACCCTTTCCAGAAGCGCCTTTTCCGATTCCGGATTCAGGAAATATCCCCCGCCGAAGTTGTGTTGAAGGTGCAAATCGGGAAATCCGGCTTTCTTTACTTCGTCGCGGAAATAGTTAATGGCTTTCCGTGTTTCTTCAAGGCTTCCGCCGAAACTGTCCATCAGTTTTCCGATGTCGAAGATGGAAAATACCGGACATCCTTCGATTTTCAGGTAATTTGGCTTCGTGAAATATTGGCGGATGACCCTCTCAACGATAATTTTAAAGTTTTTCCAGTCGACGCGCGCGTCCCACAACAGGGTTTCGTCGCCGCCGTAACGATGCCAGTTCCAATAATTGCGCTTGACGTCATGATTCGCCCACATGAGGTAGAAATTCATTTTCCCGTTGTTCGGAGCGCCCAGGAAACCGTCATTCAGCGCAGATTCCAGGTACGGACCCCCGTCGTACCAGTACCAGTCGTAAACAAAGGTGTTGACGCCGTGGCTCGTGGCAAGGTCTATCCAGCGTTCGACCACCTTGGGATCGTTGTCCATTTCGTATCCGAAAAACGGCTGGCGCGGCTGGTAATGCCCTTCGAAACGGGGATTTCCCTTTTTGATCACCTCCCATTCGCCGATACCTTCGCCCCACAGGAACTTGCGTCCCATGGGATCATCGTGGCATGAGGGCCACACGTAAGCGGCAACGATGTATTCGGGTTTCGCCACGGCTTTTCCCTGTTTCCCCGACTGGGCTACCGATACCGCAGATACGGCAAGCAGGCAGCATGCTGTCCGGGCGATTCTCAAAAATTGATTCCTGTTCATGATGATAAAAATAATAAATGACGAAAATCTATAAAAACCGGAAGAATTACGCATAAAAGAATTAAAAGAAAAAAGAAAAAATTATAAGACATTAATATAGAGTGCAAGATTGAAAGCCCGATCATCAACAAGACCGCTTTATTGCCCGTAGGATATTCATTCATTCCCGGCAATCGGAAACTTTGTCCCTTTTGACCCTGACAGGTCTGCTCTCACGCCGGTGAGATACACCGACCTGTCAGGCTGCGAAGCTGCTGACAGGGTCAACGAAGACGGCGGCGGTATGCATCCGTAGGAAGATTCGCACACTAATGGCTTGCGTGCTTTCAGCTCTCCCATCGGTTATTGCTTTTCAAACCTCATGTACAGGAGATTAATGCTTGCCGTTTCGATCACGAATTTCAGCTTGTGTATCCCTTCCGTTAAAGTCAGGACGCCCGCATCCACATTGGCTTCGGGTCTGTCATAGTTATGCCAGCCGCCCGTAGAAACGGTACAGATAGTGGGAAACACCTGCGCGTCCAGTTCTACATGGAAGCACAGGTTGTCGGTGTAACTCGACTGGTTCACAATCAGTTTATAATCGCCTGCTTCGGCTACTTCGACCGTATAGAGCAGCCATTCGCCCACTTCGGCAGCTCCGATGTTCTGCCACGTGTTGTTCGCCTGAATCATCACGGTGTTGCTCTCGTTGTCGCCGTTATTGCTCCGGTAATTGGTGTTTTGCGCCTCAGTAGAGGTATCGTGGAAAGCCACGCCTTCGCCGCCCAGGTCAAAATCCCTGAAATAGAGTGTCAGAGGAGTGGAGGAAAGGATATGCGGCCCGTTGAACGGCTGGCTTCCTGCCGGCTGAACGGCAGTGACAACCACGTCGGTCGCTCCGTCCGCGCTGACTGTGACGGTGGCGGTACGCGACGTTGCGTTGTTGTTTTCGGCCGCGGTAAGGGTCAGTACGTCTCCTTCCATGCCGGTGGTAAGCCATGTGGCGTCGTCCTGCACGGTAGCCGTATAATTGGGCCGGTTGGTGGTCACGGTAACGGTTTTGGCGCCGCCCAGATAGGAATCAAAATTCACTGTTGTAGGATTGACCGACAGGGTAGCCACATAGGCGGGCTGCGTTACGGCGACCGTCACGTCGGCGGCTCCGTCCGCGCTTACCGTTATGATGGCGGAACGCGCCTGCGTAACGGTGTTTTCGGTCGCGCTGACGGTCAGGGTGCCGCCATTGATGCTTGTGGCAAGCCATGTGACGCCGGCCTGTACGGCTGCCGTATAACTGGGCCGGTTGGTGGTCACAGCAACGGCTCTTTCGGCAGCATCGGACGAAGGAAGATCAATGGACGCCGGATCGACCGACAATTCGACCACGAAGGGGCTTTGCGCGACAACGATCTCAATGCTCGGCGCACCTGCCAGCGATACTGTAATTTTGGCGGTGCGCGTTTCCGTTGAAGTATTCGCGGCCACGCTGATGGTGAAATTGGTTTCCTTAATGCCGGAAACGGTACACCACGGCTTGCCGTCTTCCACTTTTACCGTGAAGGCGCCGCTGGCTTTGACGCTTACCGTCTTATCGCCGCCGGCTGTCGTAAACGACTGGCTTTTTGCCGCATTGTCTATTTCCAGCACGGCAACAGGTTCTTCCTTCGTGTCTCCACAGGCCCACAGCCCGAATATCAGCGAAGAAATCATACAAAATTTAAAAAATCTGTTCATCATATTAGAATTTAAAAAATAAAAAAAAATAAAAAAATTATAAGACATTATTATTGTTTTTCAAACCTCATGTACAGGAGATTGATACCTGCCGATTCGATCACGAATTTCAGCTTGTGTATCCCTTCCGTTAAAGTCAGGACGGCCGCATCCACATTGGCTTCGGGTC
>JAISCQ010000180.1 GCA_031265445.1 Bacteroidales bacterium | reverse complement strand
TGCAATATTGCCATAATCGTATTATTTTATGTTTCCCTGCTCTAAAGGCTTTGCAGGTCTTGCCCCGTTTTTGAAATGGATTCCGGCTCCATTATTTTGAATTTTGAATGATGAATTTTGAATTGTCCTTTTCTACCGATCTGTCGTCCCTGACGGGATTTTTACGGCGCATTGCGAAATCATGCACATCCTGTAATCCTGCAAATCCCGGTTCAGACTGTTGATCTCGAGGTGCGCGCTTTGCGCGGGAAGGCCTGCTTCGGCCAGCACGGCGTCCAGCAGACGCTGCCTGCGCGCGCCGGCGTCGGGCAGCACCATGAGTTCCGAAATGGCGACGCCGTCCGTACGCGCCGGTTCCGGCGCCGCCTCCATCGACAGGGTAAAGGGTCTGACATAGCTGTAAATCTGCATCTCGGCGCGGTTGAACAGCCCGTGGAAACCTTCCCTGTTGTTGAATACCTTTATTTTATTGATTCTTGCATAAAACATAATTCTTGATTTTGAGGTTATTAGTTGGGATGACAACAAAAAAAGCCGCTATATCGCATGATACGATATAGCGGCGGTATAATAGGTTTGAAAAAAATTTGCTAAGCCCCGCGCGCGTGCGCGTTATATGTAATGTTAGTCTCTCTCTCTCTCTCTCTCTCTCTCTCTCTCTCTCTCTCTCTCTCTGCAAAAGTCGTGCCATTCGGTGATTTACCGAACATTACACCGGACATTGCCTGTAAGAAATTTTCGAGAAATTTCGACATGATGAAGGATACTTTTGAATCAATTTTTTGCAAAGGAAACCAAAATATCAATCAAAAAATATTTCCGTTATGAAAAAAGTTACGCAACCGATTGCGTAACTTCAACCTTGAAACCGTCACGCGCTTATTGTTTTCTCCAGAAAGACGGCGAAAAAAGAATCAATATGGAATACAGTTCAAGACGTCCGAAGAGCATCAGGAAAGAGCAAGCCCATTTGCCGCCGGCCGACAGATCGCCAAAATTACCGGCCGGGCCTGTCAGTTCAAGCCCCGGGCCGGAGTTTGCCAAACAGGCGATGGATGCGCCCGCGGCCGAGGTGAAATTCAACCCGCAGATCATCAGTACAAAAACTCCTGTCGTATATACGCAGAGGAAGATCATGAAAAAGGCCAGCGTACGGAACATCCTGTCCTCCGATACATTCTGCCTGTTCAGCTTTACCTGGATGATGGCATTTTGATGGATGATTTTCTTGATCTGGACGGGTATCATCCTGAAAAGCAGCATAAAGCGTACTACTTTCAACCCGCCGGCCGTCGATCCGGCGCATCCGCCGATAAAGGCGATCAGAAAAATGATGAACCACAGCGGCGGCGACCACAGCGTATAGTCGTTAATGATGTACCCCGTGGTGGAAATGATGCTCGCCACGCTGAACAGGCTTTCGCGTATGGCCCGTTCAACGCCGTAATGATGGAGCAACAGCCCTGCGCCAATGAATACGGATGCAACCAGTATGATCAACAGGTAAAAACGAAATTCATCATTATGGATCACCTTTTTAAATTCGCGTTTCCAGATATAGAAAAACAGGATAAACGAAGTGCTTCCCAATAGCATGAACAATATGGTGATGTATTGGGAATATACGGAATAGGCGCCCATGCTTGCATTTTTCGTGGAAAATCCGCCGGTAGCCGTAGTGGAGAATGCGTGGCACACGGAATCGAAGAAACTCATGTCGGGCAAATAAAGCAGGGTGCACGATACCGTAAGGATCAGGTAGATGCGGAAAATATGCTTAGCGGTGTCTTCGATGCGCGGACTCAGCTTTCCGCCGAAGGACGCATTGGAGGTTTCGGCCTGGTAGATCATCATGCTGCCCATGCCAAAAATGGGTAACACGGCAATACACAATACCAATATCCCGATGCCGCCCGTGAAGTGCATGAAAGCCCGCCAGAAAAGCAAACCGTGCGGAAGCGCCTCTATATCCCCAAGGATGGTGGAACCGGTAGTGGTAAAGCCCGACATCGCTTCGAAGAAGGCATCGGCAACGGACGGGATGTAGCCGCTGAGAAGGAACGGCAACGAGCCGAAAAAGGCATACACAATCCATACGGTGCCCACAATGACGAACCCTTCGCGTTTGCTGATTTCCTTCGAACAGCTCCTGTTGACATACCAGAACGTCCCGCCGATGGCAAAAGCGATGGCGGACGAATAGAGTATCGGCAGCAGGTCGTGCTCGCCGTACAGCAGGGCCACAATAACGGGCAGCAGCAGCAGTCCGCCTTCAATAAACAGTAAGGCGCCCAGCACATAAAGTATAAACCGGATATTCATTTGAAAAACATGCTAACCTCGCCAATCGCCGCAGGCATGGCAAAGACCACCACATGATCGCCCGGCTGTATCCATGTGTCGCCGGTGGCTATGTATCCGGTTTTACCTCGTATGAGACCGCCGATAATGGCGTTTTTCGGAAAGTTCATATCGCGGATCGGCTTGTTGATGATCTTCGATTTGGGCAATGCCACGAACTCTAAAACTTCGGCATCGGTGGCTGCCAGGTATTTGATCATCGACACGCTGCCCGCCAGCGTATAGCGATAGATATGGCTGGCTGCAATCAGTTTCTTGTTGATGATGGTATCGATGCCCAGCCGTTCGGCCAGGTTGATGTAATCCAGGTTCTCGATCTCGGCGATGGTATGCCTCACGCCTTCGCTCTTGGCCAGCAGGCACGCCAGGATGTTGGCTTCCGAGTCGCCCGTCACGGCTATGAACGCATCGGTAGTGCGCAAACCTTCCTCCAACAGCAGGTCTACCTTGGTTCCGTCGCCGTGGATCACCAGCACGTCGTTCAGGGCGTCCGACAAGCGGTAGGCCTCGTCGCGGTCGGCTTCGAAGATCTTGATGTTGTAGCCCCTGCCCAGTTCCTTGGCGATCAAACGCCCGATATGGCTTCCGCCGAGGATCATCACCTGGGTCATCTGCTCCTGCTTCTGCCCCGAATGTCGCAAAATATTCTTGATGCCTGCGTGGTTGGTCACCACGTAGACAATATCGTCAGGCGCATAACGCACGTCTCCGTACGGGATAATGGTTTTACCGGCCCGCTGGATGGCCACCGCGCGGTATTCCATGTGGTAGATGTCGCCCGCTTCGCCGGGAGTCTTGTTCACAATGGGCGCGTTCTTGTCCATCCGCACGGCCAGCAGCGAAAGTTTGCCCCCCGAAAAATCGACAAGCGTCGACACGCCCGACTGGTGAAGGGTATTGGTTACTTCGCGGGTGGCAATCTTTTCGGGATAAACGATGGAGTCGATTCCCAGACCGGTAAAAATATCGCGGTTGTCCCTGCTCAGCGACTCACTTTCGCCGATACGCACCACGGTAAGCTTCGCGCCGAGCTTCTTGGCCATGATGGCCGACACGATATTCGTATCGTCCCACGGCGTAACGGCAATAAACAGGTCGGCTTCGTCGGCGCCCGCTTCCATCAGCAGTTTCTTGGAAGTCACATCGCCCTGGAGCGTCAAAAGATCGCTCGTGGCCGCCAGGTTTTTCAGCCGCTGATCATCCGAATCGATAATCACAATTTCGTGATTTTCGCGGCTCAGCATTTTTGCCAGGTGCGTTCCTGCTTCTCCCGCACCGGCTACAACTATACGCATAACATACTATTACTTATGTGGAATTACAGTTGCTCAAACAACCAGCAACCGAATCCGGTATAACCCGACAAAGTAATGTATTATTTTCGAAACGGACAATGATTGTTTTTATTGACCCTGTCAGGCCTGACAGGTCGGGATACGTAAACTTACGTCAAAGGGTCGAAATGCTGTATTAACTGATTTTACCCGTCAGTCATAAATTTGGGAAATTGCATGAAGGACGGGATAAAACTTTTCTATATTTGCATCCTGAATTTAACCAACCCAATCATGAAACGTATATTTCTTTTTGCAGTGATGTGTGCAACCGTGACCTGCGTTGCCGCGCAAACCAATACCTACCATATCGTCCCCAAACCGGCAAAGCTGAAACCCCAACAGGGACAGTTTGTTTTCGATGCCGATACGCGCATCATCGTGCCAACCGACGATATCGATATGCACCATGCAGCCTTTTCGCTGTTGGAGCGCCTTCTCCTGTCGACCGGGTTTAACAGCACGATCACAGTGAACACGAACGGCGACATCAAACCGGGCAAAAACATGGTGTATTGCAGGCTTAACACGTCCATTTCCAACAGGGAAGCCTACAGGATGACCGTCGGAAAGGACAGGATCGAGATTGAAGCCGGCGCACCGGCAGGATTCTTTTATGCCATGCAAACCATCCGCCAGCTGCTGCCGCCCGAAATCGAACGGAATGTGCCGGCAAGAGATGTGACATGGGCTGTTCCCTGCGCCGCCATCGAGGATGAGCCGCGCTACCCCTACCGCGGGCTGATGCTTGACGTGTGCCGCCATTTCTCGGATGCGGCTTCGGTGAAAAGCTATATCGACAAGCTGGCTTTTCACAAGATCAACTATTTCCACTGGCACCTGACCGATGACCAGGGATGGCGCATTGAGATCAAAAAATACCCGAAGCTGGCCGGGGTCAGCGCATGGCGCGACCGTACGCTGATCGGCCCGTATGTAGCCACCGGCCGCAAATACAAACAGGAACGCTACGGCGGGTTTTATACCCAGGAACAGATCAGGGATGTAGTGGCATACGCCAAAAGGAAATTCGTAACCGTGATCCCCGAAATAGAAATGCCGGGACATGCTGTCGCCGCGCTGGCTGCCTATCCCGAACTGTCGTGTACGGGCGGCCCGTTCGAGGTGGAAGGCCTCTGGGGGATATTCAACGACGTATATTGCCCTAAGGATAACACTTTTGAGTTTCTCGAAAACGTGATTGCCGAAGTGGCGGAGCTTTTCCCCGGCGAATATATCCACATCGGCGGCGACGAATGTCCCAAGCTGCGCTGGCAGAACTGTCACCACTGCCAAACGATGATCAGGGAACTGGGACTGAAAGACGAACACGAATTGCAGAGTTATTTTGTGACGCGGATGGAAAAGTTCATCAACTCGAAAGGCAAGCGGATCATCGGTTGGGACGAGATACTGGAAGGCGGGCTGGCGCCCAACGCCACCGTGATGTCGTGGCGTGGACAGGAAGGCGGTATTGCCGCTGCAAAACAGGGACACGATGTGATCATGACGCCCACTTCGTTCTGTTACCTGGACTATTACCAGTCGGAAAACCGTGATCGGGAACCGTTGTCCATTGGCGGCTACGTGCCGATGGAAAAGGTATACAGTTTCGATCCTGCGCCCGAATCGCTCACCGCCAGGGAAGCCCGGCATATCCTGGGCGGACAGTGCAACCTGTGGCGCGAATATATCGCTACCGAAACACACGTGGAATATATGCTGTTCCCGCGGTTGGCAGCATTATCCGAAGCCGTGTGGACGCCCGGGAACGAAAAGAACTACGATCATTATATGATCCGCCTTACCGGCATCCTGAAACATTACGATGCCATGAATATCAATTATTCACGATCGAATCTGAAATAGGAAAACCGGAGAAGATCAAGCAGGAAGAAGGGGAAGCATTTTCTTCCCGCTTTCGTTTTCGCCCTTGCAACAGGACGCTTCATGCACGGACATCAAAAAGCCCTCCCGATTTTGGGAGGGCTTTTTTGAGTGATGAACTCATCGGAGCGGAAAACGAGGCTCGAACTCGCGACCCCCAGCTTGGGAAGCTAGTGCTCTACCGACTGAGCTATTTCCGCCTGTTTCACGGGCGCAAAGATAATGAGGGAATTTGATTCTGCAAAAATAATTTTGCCGGTTCTTCCGAAGACAGAGACTGATCTTGGGCAACACCCGGTTAAAACGGCCACAACAGCGGTAACACCAGCGTCATGACGATACCGAAGAGTATCTGCAAAGGCAACCCTACCTTGACATAGTCCATAAACGTGTACCGTCCTGCCGACATCACCAGTGCATTGGGCGGCGTGGAGAAGGGACTGGCAAAACACATGCTGGCCGCCACGGTTACGGCGAACAGGAAGGGATAGGGGCTTACGCCTGTTGCGACAGCCGAATGCAAGGCAATGGGTGCGAAAAGTACCGCCGTAGCAGTGTTGCTGATGAAAAGCGTGAGCAGCGAGGTGGCGAAATAGATCCCGGCCATCAGCGCCATGGGGCCAAAGCTGCCCAGGCCTTCCACCAGACCTTTTGATATGGATGCGGCCGCGCCGGTTTTTTCGATGGCTAATGACATCGGCAGCATGGCGCCGATGAGTACAATGCTTTCCCAGTTGATGGTTTTGTAGGCTTCCTCGGCATTGCGGAAACAGCCGGTAAGCACCATCAGTACGGCAGCCAGAAGTACGGCGGCAACGGCCGGGATCACGTCGAAAACCATCAGCGCCACCATGCCGATCATGATTGCGGCTGCCAGCGGGGCTTTATGGTCGAGCGTTACTTTCGAGGCTTCGGCCAAAGGCTGCCCGATGACTACCCATTCGTCCGGCTCTTCGGTAAGACGCGCTATGTCGCTCCACTCGCCCTGCACCAGCAACACGTCGCCCGATTGCATCTTCTCGTCTTTCAGGTCTTGCAGGATGTATTTTTTCTGGCGCTGGATACCCAGGATGTTGACTTTGTATTTTTCGCGGAAGCCGGAGTTCTTCACCGGCTGATGCACCAATCGCGAGTTGGAGAGCAGTACCACTTCGGCGATCCCGATCTCGTCGAACCGGAGCTTTCCCGAAAAAGCAGGCGTTTCTTCCTCCAATTCGTGCATGTCGATCATGTCGGGCCTGTTTTCGGATACAAACAACCGCACATGCTCGGTGGATCCGGAAAGGTACAGCACATCATTCTCGATGATCACCGTATCGGCGCCGGCCAGTTTCTGGCTGATGGTTTTCAGGAACGGATTCTGGCTGTTGGCGCGTCGCCTTATTTCCAATACATTGATGCCATATCGTTTGGGTATTTCCAGTTCCTGCAATTTCTTGCCCACCAGCGTCGAACCGGGAACGGCGCGTACGCGGAACAGGTTTTGCGAAAGCTGGTATTCGTTGGCCAGGTCTTTCAGCGATTTCGATTTTTTGGCGCCGCCCGTACCCTGGCCTTTTGTGAGGAATATCCTGCTGAGAGGACCAAGCGTGATGATACCCAGCGTCACGCAAATCAAGCCGACGGGCAGGAACGAAAAGAAGGAAAGACCATCGTAGTCTGCATCCCTGAGGGTACTTTCAATCACTAAGTTGGGCGGCGTCCCGATCAGGGTCATCATCCCGCCCATGCTGCTGGCAAAAGCCAGGGGCATCAGGAAACGGCTCGGACTGGTGTTGGCGGCCATAGCCAGGCTCACCACAATCGGGAGCATCAGGGCTACCGTTCCGGTGTTGCTCACAAAGCCTCCAATGGCCGAAGTAACCAGCATCACCAGCACAAACAGCTTTGTCCGGCTATTACCTGCCAGCGTCAATATTTTCCGGCTGATGACATTGGCTAATCCCGTACGGAAAATGCCGCCTCCTACGACAAACAGCCCAATCATCATGATCACAATGGAACTTGAAAACCCCGAAAGAGCTTCTGTCGGCGTCAATATCTCGAATAAAATCAGGAGGATGAGCGCACACAGGGCAACAAGATCCGAACGGATTTTACCGTTTACAAAAAAGAAAGTGGCTACAACCAGTATTGATAATGTGATGTACATGAGCGGCATTTGTGAATCGTATTCAGATAACACTTTTTAACGGTAAGTGTTTGAATCCAATACTGTCTTCATTTATTCTTCCGGTAACTTTTTATTTCAGACAGGATGTCTTCTTCGGTGAAAACAATTTAATTTCCGCGACAAAGGTAACGTATATTTATTAAATCAACCGAATTTCATTTGAACAATCCGATACCATCCGATAAAACGCGTACTTTTGCAAAAAAGAAGAGTCCGATATTCAATAATTTCAGTATTTTTGCGCTGATATTTTCAGTATTCATTTAAAAACAGAAAGAGCATGGAAGATAAACATGTAATTCCTATTCCGCCCGAAGTGCTGGCGCAGGCGCAGAGCAACATCGACGCTGCCCTCGCAGCGCTCGCCCCCTATCTGCTGCCGCTGACCCCGGCTGAACGGCACGACTTGCTGAAGATGGGCGACAAGACGCTGAGTTTCGTCGAAAAGGCTCAGGACTATGCACACCAGTATCCGGCGCTGTGCCCGTCGTATCTCAGCGTCGCCGAGTTTGACGTCGATATGACCGACGCTACCGGGCTGCGCAGGGTGCATATCACCGCCAAACAGTTGTCGGACGGCATCGACGACACGGTAATGGTAGCCGGCAGCGAATCCTATCAGGCAGCGCTGGTGTTCTACAACGCCGTCAAAGCCGCCGCCGCACAGGACATTCCCGGCGCCAAGGAAGTGTACAACGACCTGAAAGCGCGGTTCCCGTCCATCAAACGGAAACCCAATGAGTAGCGGAAGACACGAAAATCCCCCTCCACGCAACCGGCCGGTTTTGGGAGGGGGATTTTTCTTTGCCGCGCTCCGGAAGCCTCGCTCCTCGCCCAAAGCGGGGATGTCCTCGCTTTTACTGACAATCGACCTTCTCCGAGAACCTCAATCCTCGCTCGGAGAACCTTAATCCTCGCTTTGAGAACCTCAATCCTCGCTCAGAGAACCTTAATCCTCACTCAAAGAACCTCAATCCTCACTCCGAGAACCTCAATCCTCGCTCCGAGAACCTCAATCCCCGCTTTTACTGACAACGACCTCGCTCGAAGCGACAAAATGGCAGTGATTTTCAAAGTCATTACAATCGGGAAAATCAGGTGAATCACGGTTCAGAAATTGCAGGATGCGTTTAAGAATCCTGAAAAGCCCGAAAACAAAGCGTTTATAGACTTGCATCGCATTGACCCGGAAGATTTCCTGAAAAAACAGGCGCAGGGACAGACTCAAAGCCAACCACAGGCGCAAGCGTTTGAAAAAAATTATGCCATCAGTCCCGACCTTGTGCATTGGGATAAACTGGAAAAATTTGGCATCACGCGCGAATCACTGGAAAAAAGCGGCAATCTCGAAAAAATGCTGGACTACCGCAAAACAGATTTGATGCCGGTATCCATCA
>JAISCQ010000137.1 GCA_031265445.1 Bacteroidales bacterium | reverse complement strand
TTCGGCTCGGAACATATCCGGATTTGCAATCCGGATATTGATCCCCGAATCGAAATATGATTCCCCTGATAGCCTCACTTTATTTCTTCAACCGGCAACTTAGCGAAGCGATCTCACCGCAGGCAATTACAAATTGCCCTGTGTTCCGAGCGGCATTACAACTTAGCGAAGCGATCTCACCGTAAGGTAAATGCCGCTCAACGGGGTAACGCACCCTGGCAGCGGTCTCGCCACTGTTGTCGCTGCAATCATGACCGATCATTTATTTTCTACCTCAGAATAAGGCAAATTTCGAAAAAAAAATAGTTTATTATAAAATTAATTGTACTTTTGCATTCCATATTTTCGAGGCGAATATATGTTATAAAGTTGTTTTTTAAACAGTTAAATCAATAATTTTAATAAGTGGATACTTTAAGCTACAAAACAGTTTCGGCCAATAAGGCGACTGTTAACAAAGAATGGGTGATCGTAGACGCCCGGAATGAAGTAGTGGGCCGCTTGTGCGCCAGGATAGCCATGGCGCTGCGAGGCAAGCATAAACCCAGCTACACGCCGCATGTAGATTGTGGCGACAACGTCATTGTGATCAATGCCGACAAGGTGCGCTTCACAGGCAACAAGTGGGCCAATAAAGAATATGTACGCCACACGGGATACCCCGGAGGACAGCGTACCACTGCAGCACAGGATCTGATGCGCAAAAAACCGGTTGCCGTGGTTGAAAAAGCAGTAAAAGGAATGCTGCCCAAAAACAAACTGGGCGCCGCTCTTTACCGCAACCTCCACGTGTACGCCGGTACCGAACATCCCCACGAAGCACAACAACCTAAAACCATCAACCTTAATCTGATCCGATAATCCATGGAAGTCATCAACGCTATTGGTAGAAGAAAAGCAGCCGTTGCACGCGTATATCTCAGCGAAGGAAACGGCGAAATCACCATCAACGACAAGGAACTGAAAACCTATTTTCCCGTAGGCACGCTCCAATACATCGTGGAACAGCCGGTCAACGTATTAGAGCTGGCAGGGAAATACAACATCAAAGCCAATCTGGACGGCGGCGGAATCAAGGGGCAGGCCGAAGCATTGCGCCTGGCGATTTCACGCGCTTTTGTAAAGCTGGACGAGACCAACAAGCCCAAGTTGAAAGCTGCCGGTTTCATGACCCGCGACCCGCGCGAAGTAGAACGTAAGAAACCCGGACGTCCCAAAGCACGCAAACGCTTCCAGTTCAGCAAACGTTAATGTCATTTTTGACGATTATTTAAAATCAGAAATTGACCGGTTTAGTATCTAAATCCCACCGACCTTTTCCGTTTTCGATTGAATCAGCAATCAAAAATGTAGACGCTACCCTGGGATTGCATACGGAACTCGCATGTAAAAAGAAAGTAAACAAATTTTTATCATAATTTAATGTCACAAGTAACCATACAACAATTATTAGATGCAGGTTGTCATTTCGGCCACCTGAAACGGAAGTGGAATCCGCACATGGCTCCTTACATTTTCATGGAGCGCAATGGAATCCACATTATTGATTTACAAAAAACACAGGCCAAGCTTGAAGAAGCCTCGCAAGCGCTTAAACAGATCGCCAAATCGGGCCGCAAGGTACTGTTCGTTGCCACCAAAAAACAGGCCAAGGACATCGTTGTCGAAAAAATAGGCCCCATTGGTATGCCTTTCGTCACGGAACGCTGGCCGGGCGGTATGCTCACCAACTTCCCCACCATCCGCAAAGCGGTGAAGAAAATGTCGACGATCGACAAGATGGCTACCGACGGTACATTCGACAACATGTCGAAACGCGAAAAGCTCCAGATCAACCGTCAACGCGCCAAACTTGAAAAGAACCTCGGCAGTATCGCCGACATGGCCCGCCTTCCGGCAGCGCTTTTCGTGGTTGACATCATGAAGGAACATATCGCAGTGAGTGAAGCCCGCCGACTGAATATTCCCGTATTCGGCATGGTAGACACCAACTCCGATCCGGAATCGATTGATTTTCCGATCCCGGCCAACGACGATGCCGCCAACTCGATTGCCATTATCCTCGACAGCGTGGTTGCGTCCATGAGAGAAGGGAACAACGAGCGTAAACTGGAAAAAGATAACGACGAAGGCGCTTCACAAAACAGGAAAGACAAAAAACCATCGAAAGACCGCAACCAGATGGCGATGATGGCCGACGAAGGCGTTAAAGACAAGAAATCGGCCAAAAAATTAGCCAAGAAAATAAAGAACATCGAAGACGAAGAATAAATTTAACCAAAAAAAATATAAGTAAATGGCTATAAGTGCAACAGAAGTAGCAAAACTAAGAAAGATGACCGGCGCAGGCATGATGGACTGCAAGAAAGCCCTGGAAGAAGCCAATGGCGATTACGAACAGGCTGTGTCCGTCATCCGCAAAAAAGGACAGTTAGTGGCCAGCAAACGTGCCGACCGCGAAGCATCCGAAGGCTGTGCGATTGCAAAAATATCGGACGATGCCGCCAAAGGCGTACTGGCCGTATTGAGCTGCGAAACCGATTTCGTGGCTAAGGGCGCCGATTTCATCAAATTTACCGAAGACGTAGCCAACGCAGCCCTGGAAGCCGGCGCCGCCGACCTGGATGCTGTAAAGCAACTGACCGTAAACGGCATCAGCGTAGCCGAAGGCGTGAACGAAAAAGTAGCTGTGATTGGCGAAAAGATCGACCTGACATTCTTTGACAGCGTGGAAGCCGTCGAAGTGGCAGCATACATCCACCCCGGTAACAAACTCGCATGTCTGGTCGGTTTCAACAAGAAATTGAGCGATTCACAGGTAGGACGCGACATTGCCATGCAGGTAGCCGCCATGAATCCGGTAGCTGTGGACAAAGAAAGCGTTCCGGATTACATTGCAGCCAAGGAGCTGGAAATTGCAACGGATCAAACCATGAACGATCCGAAAAATGCCGGTAAACCTGCCGAAATGATCGAAAAAATCGCAAAGGGCAGATTGGAAAAATTCTTCAAGGAAATGACTTTGGTCAATCAGGACTTTATCAAGGACAGTAAGAAGAGCGTTTCCGATTACTTGAGAGAAGCCGACAAAGACCTGAGAGTAACCAAATTCATCAGGTTTTCGCTGGCAGTATAGGAAAACCCGGAATTTGCAGTATTTGCAGTATAGAAAAGCCCGCGGCATGATGCTGCGGGCTTTTTCGGTAGAATGATGCCCAACATCTTATTGTATGTTTGGCATCATTATTGATTTGATACAACTATTAATCTTTAAATTGATATCATCATGAATACGAAATCTTTTGCAAAGTATTGCCTGGTAGCATTATTGGCAATGATAGCGTTCGGGGGATGTTCCCGTTCGGTAAAGCGGGTTGATCCCAGTACGCAAACCGATTTGAGCGGACGGTGGAACGATACCGATTCGCGATTAACCGCAGAGGCCATGATCGAACAGATGTTCGGAAACAAGTGGGCAATAGCTTTCGAGCAAAAACATCAGAAAAAGCCGGTGATTGTGGTAGGGCTGATCCATAACAAAAGCCACGAACACATCAATACCGAAACCTTTATCAAGGATCTGGAAAAAGCCATCGTTAACAATGGTTCCATCCGTTTGGTTTCGGCTGGTGAAAAACGTGAAGAACTGCGCCGTGAGCGTGCCGGGCAACAGGAATTTGCATCACCCGAAACCACCAGGAAATGGGGCCGTGAATTAGGCGCCGATTTCATGCTGCAAGGCACGGTTAATTCTATCATAGACAGTTACAAAAAAGACCAGGCTGTTTATTACCAAATCGACCTGGAACTGTCCAATATTGAAAGCACCGAAATCGTGTGGATGGGCGATAAGAAAATTAAGAAAATGATCCGTAATTAGGATATTTTCCTATTCCATATTCATAACTCATGATGTTGCGTAACCGTTGCTGTCGCTGGATTATTTATATGTCCGCCGCTATCGTTCTGACCGGTTGCGCAACATATTATACAAAGAACATCAAGCTGAACCGGGCGATTGAAGCGGGGCGATTCGAAACCGCGGACAAACTGCTTGAGAAGGACGCCAAAAGCCCCAAGAACCGCAACCGTCTATTATATTATCTCAACCGGGGTTATGTATCATGGATGCTGAACGATTACCAGCATTCGGTTGATTATCTGAACACAGCCGAAAACATGATCGACGATTACAGCATGCGCCTTGGAGCCGAAGCATTGGCGATGATCACCAACCCAATGGTAAAACCTTATCGCGCAGAGGATTTCGAAACAGTGATGGTCAACTGTTTCAAGGCGATCAGCTACATGCAGATGGGCGAACGCGAGGATGCAATGGTGGAATGCCGGCGTATCAACTTAAAGTTGAATAACCTGAACGACAAATACAAAGACCACAAAAACCGTTATCAGCGCGATGCCTTTGCACATACGATGATGGGATTGCTTTACGATGCCAGCGGCGACTATAACAATGCCTTTATTGCTTACCGTAACGCCCTGGATGTTTACGAGACCGATTACATCCGGAATTTCGACGTTCAACCGCCCCAGCAACTCAAACTGGATATTCTCCGTACAGCTTATATGATCGGTTTTGGTGAAGAATTGAATTTCTATGAGCGGAAATTTGGTGTGAAATACACGCCGGTGAAGAAGCCCGACGCTGAAATGATCTTCTTCTGGATGAATGGCTTTGGCCCGGTGAAGGACGAGTGGAGCATCAATTTTACGGTCATCAGGGGAACAGGTGGTTTGGTTACCTTTGTCAATGAAGGACTTAATATTTCTTTTCCTTTCCTTTTGGGATCGTCCGAAAAAGAAAGCTTTTCGGACTTGAAGCTGGTAAGGGTATCTTTCCCCAAATATGCGGAGCGTAAGCCTGCTTCGGTAAGCGCTGTCATCACCTCCGCTACGGCATCCTATCCGCTGGAACCTGTTGAAAACATTAATGCCATAGCGCTCAAAACACTGAATGACCGGTTTATGCGCGAAATGGCCGGTTCATTGTTGCGGGTTGCCACCAAACAAGCCCTTGAGGAACTCACCCGCAGAGAGGATAAAAATGCGGGCGCCATATTAAGTATTGTAAACGCAGCCACCGAAAAGGCTGATACTCGCAACTGGCAGAGTCTTCCCTACGGAATTTCGTACGCACGTATCCCACTAATCAGTGGAGAGAATAAGCTTACATTAAACGTGAAGATGGCTGATGATAAAATAGTTACAAGTGATGTGTCGTTAAAGGCAAAACAAGGCGAAACCTGTTTCCATGCATTTCATACCTTAAATTAACCTTCCGGACAGTTAATTATTTCAAATTCAAATATATAAAAATAATTCAACCAAAAAGGTGTGTTTAAATTACATCGCGTACAATAATTTAATCGTTTAAAATCCAATTTTTTAGAGTTAAAATGCTGATTTTTAGAATAAAAGAAAATTATAAAAATAATTCGCTGACATTAAATCGAATAGTAGTTATTGAAGAAAAACAAGCGTTTTTTATTTTTTTTTATGATTTATTTATTCGAACTTGCTGAAACTTTTAAAGAACATTTTTGAGGATAATGATTTAATTTACACATTGTTAATAGAATGCACCACCAGATTTGGAACAATTGCCTGCGAGTGATCAAAGACAATTTGAAAAGCGAAACATATAAGGCCTTTTTTGAGCCCATTAAACCGGTAAGCGTTAAACAAAATGTTTTAACCTTGGAGGTTCCGACTCCGTTTTTCTACGAGTACATCGAAGAACATTATGTCGACCTTTTAAAAAAGATCATCAGGAAAGAGCTTGGCCCGGACGCTAAACTGGAATACAGTATCCCTGTCGGCAAGAATACCGGGCAATACCGTAATACGGTTATCCCCGGCAGCAATGGAATGCGCAATTTCGTGAACCCGCCGGTGCAAGTCCCTGTGGAACCGTCCATCCGCAACCCATTCATTGTCCCAGGGTTGAAAAAACTGGATATTCCCTCTCAACTGAATTTCGAATACTCATTTTCCAATTTCGTGGAAGGCGAATGTAACCGTTTGGCACGTTCTGCAGGATTGGCTGTATCCGACAAACCGGGCGGAACGGCATTCAACCCATTGTTCCTCTATGGCGAATCGGGACTGGGGAAAACCCATCTGGCGCAGGCCATCGGTATCAAGGTGAAGGAAGAGATACCCGATAAGACCGTGCTGTATGTGAATGCCACCAAATTCACTACGCAATTTACCGATGCCCGCCTGAAAAACGACATCAATAATTTCCTTCATTTCTATCAATGTATTGATGTATTGATCATTGACGACGTGCAGGAATTTATAAGCAAACAGAAAACCCAAAGCACATTTTTCGAAATCTTCAACCACCTGCACCAACGGGGAAAGCAACTGATCCTGACATCAGACAAGCCGCCCGTAGAATTGCAGGGAATCATCGACCAACGGTTGCTTTCGCGTTTCAAATGGGGACTCTCCACCGAACTGCAGATACCGGGATACCAGACCAGGCTGTCGATACTGAAACACCGCGCTTACCGCGATGGTATCGAGCTGTCGGACGATGTGCTTGAATACGTGGCCAAAAACATCGTCAACAATGTGCGCGAACTGGAAGGCGTCCTCGTTGGACTGCTGGCGCAGGCTACACTCAACAAAAAAGCGATTACGCTCGAGCTGGCACAGTCGACCATTGAGAAACTTATCAAGCACACCAAACGTGAGTTGTCGATCGATTATATCCTGCAAACGGTGGCCGACTATTTCCATATCGACGAAAGCAGCGTGCTGTCGAATACCCGCAAACGCGAAATCGTACAGGCGCGGCAGGTAGCCATGTATTTTGCCAAGCAACTGACAAAAACTTCGCTGAAAAGCATTGGCGTCCAATTGGGTAAGAAAGACCATGCTACAGTGTTACATGCTTGCCGCACAGTTAATGACCTGATGGAAACCGATCGCCGGTTTAAATTGCAGATGGGAGAACTGGAAGGGAAACTGACATCGTAGAACTCACGGTTAGCGGATTGCTGACAGGCATCGAAAACCGTGACATTTCGTCGAAAAGGATCCGCACGAATAGCCGTCTTCTACCTTTCAGGCAGAAGACGGCTATTCGTGCTTCAAGTCCTGCCTTTCCGCTTCCGCAGGTCATCAAGACCTGCGGTTATGAACACCGGACTCCGCCTAACGCCGTCAATAATGAAAATAATCTTACTGAAACGTCAGATGAAACAACAGCGAAGATTGCATTTTTTTCCTTTCGGGTATATAAACCGTTCGTATCCCCAGGTTAATCGGGAAGCTGATTTGCAGCAGGTGTACATCGGCAAGCAGGTCGACGCCCACGCTGAGTAATTTGTCTTTCTGCCAAACCAGTTGATTAACAGTACGATCCTGCACACGGTACTGGTTCCGGGCCAGATCGCAGAACAGGTTGCTGCGGAGACGTTTCAGATACATGAGAAAGCCCAAGTCCCAATCAGGATAGGCCAGCGGCAGCGAATAGTCGATGGTTCCAATGCTCAACCGTTCGGTGCGTCCATTGGTATAGCCGCGCGGAAATACAAGCAGCGAGCCGAACAGGAATTGACGGGTCTTTTGCTGCTGCCATGCGCCGGTTAACTGCAAACTGTGATGCCGGGCAACACCGGGCAGGTAGACGCGTCCGTGCACATAATATATAGATCCCAACTGCTCGACATTCCACGGGGTATGCCGGAAGGCGCCCTGCACCACAAAGCCCAGGCGCGGGGCAAGATCGCGCACCGACGTTTTCAGGTAACGGTATGCCTGCAGGCTGTAGGCCATTTCCCATAAACCATTCCGGTAGCTGTCTGTTCTTTGCGAATAGAGGTACGTATTACCGTATGAAAATTTTACCTGCGGCGCTACGCCCGTAATCCAGCGATTGCGGGTAAATGTAAACGGGATGTACGAACGCACGTCAATTCTGGTGGCCTTGTGCGGACGGAGGCCATGACTGCCATCGTTGAGCGGGCCAAGTATGGTGGTTTGACCGCCGTAGTCGACCTTGAAGTCGATCACCGGATAAAGCCCCTTGTACGTAAATGCAGCATGGAAAGCGTTGTACCCGCGCCATGAATAACCGGCGGACGAAGTGAGGTTGCCCAGCAGATCCTGCGAAAGCAGTACTATGCCCGGATAAAGTTTCGTGGAAGCGGCATCGGCAACGTCCACCTCGTAGTATAAGGGCGCCCAGCTATGCACATGGAACAGGTTCGCCCATTTACGGTATGGCTTTACGCGACGTTGCGTATCAGGGATAATGCTGTCCTGCATATTGAATCCTTCCTGCCGGGCAAGCGTTTCGTAGAGTTTTAGCGAGTGATCCGTCAGTTGATCCGCCGGCTTCCATGATGCGGCATCCAAGCCTGTTTCAACCAGGTTATAGCCCTCTGCGGAATATTCGGCATAAGCCAGTTTGTCGCCCGTTGCATTGGGTTGCGGATCGAATGCGCCGAAACGCGCCGAAGTGACCTGCAACAGTTTTCCTGTGCGGTAATCCACAGCGTATACATTGGTGATCCCATTATAGTAACCGTTGAAAAATACATGTTTTCCGCCATCGACGGGGTACGAAATATCATCATAGGCGGGCGGCAGTACGGTTATATATTGACCGGAAGCAATATCAATACGGGCAATGGACTTTCCTTCCCCGTTATTGACAATCACCAGCAGGTTTTTGCCGTCCCGGCACCACGACGGTGTTTGTAAAAGTGCGCCGCCCGGGTTGGGCAGACGGTCTTTTTCCTCGCCGGTGGCAACATCAAGCAACACAATGCTGCACGCGCCTTCCACCGGAACATCCACCACGGCAATAATGGCGCCATCGGGCGATAAGACGGGAGAATAGTACCTTGTGCGCTGTTGCAGTGTCCGTTCCTTCCCTGTTTGCAGGTCGAATAACTTGACGATAGAATACGACCGGTTGCCCCAGCGTATATCCTGTACCTGTTCCGTCCATGCCAACAATCCACTGGAATATGAAATACGGTCGGAATTAATGAAACCCGGCGTATGGAGCGTCTGCTCGCGTCCTTCACGATCAATTTTCACCCATTGGGCAATTTGCGCCATACCTGCTTTTTGCGCTACGATATGGGAATTATCCAGGTACTGCGGCGAACGATAATTGGTGTATATGCCGGATGTGCGCTTTGTCAGCGGAGTAATGCTGTCATAGCCGGTTTGCGTCTCCTGTTCGCTCCACCGTCGTGTCAAGTCGGCAAAAGCATTGCGGTACAATTGCCCGGTAGTATATCCTGTTTTCTTCTTTAAGCCGATTTTGAAAGGATAAAAGAAAAAGAGATACGGTCTGCGCGCTACTAACCCGACAGTGGTTTCAAAAGTTCCTGCATCATACTTTTCGCGCGTCCAGGCGACCATCTGGTAGCCCAGCTCGTAATGGCTGGGCACATGGTCGCGGTATGAGCCGAAAAGCGCCTTATTGTACTTCCGGTATTTTCCCGAAAGGGCGATGGTACGTAAAGGCATTTCGAAAGCCGGGCTACGTCCGCGTCCTGCATTGGTCATCGCTGTTTCGGTAGCTACCGCGTCGCCTTCGAGAAACCATCTGGGCAGCAATCCCGCTACAACGCCCGTCGCCTGCTGGCCGATGACAAATCCCAACGCCCCGGTAAATCCCTGGTTGAGCTTGTCGATCTGTACTACGTGCCGGTATTCGTGTATGGCCAGTTGATCCTGCCAATTCTGCGCATAATTACTCTGCGGAGGCGTCAGGAACCATTCCGACCGTTTGGGCGCCCACGTTACAAACCCGTTGGAGTAGGCGGTACGGTTGTGCAGCACTACAGGGATTTTCTTCGGGTAATGATCGAGTGTTTTCCCTTCCGCTTTATAGATGTATTCCAGGACGTTGGCAGCGCGTTGCCCCTCCCCTGAAGCGTCTTTCGGAAATATGATCCGGAAATGCTCCGTGCTGATTTGCTGCCACCTGACGGATGTCGGCTCAGTTCCCGATTCGTAGAATTGCGCGCCGGCATGACCGGACAGCAACAATGTCAACAGAATGAACCCGATATGAGGTTTGTATGAAAGAATTCGGCGTATGATATGAATAGATTTAAATTTGAAATTTGATTTCTTGCGAAAAAGAACATAGCAGGGAATAGAATGTTTTCAAATAATGAAAAAATATTCGTGATGCAGAAAACCCAAGTCAATTATTTCCATCATAGCGGAAGGAAAACGGCAGGTTCATCTGCTGTCGCTTTCTATGCTCAACACACCCTTTGCGTTTAGCGGACTGACAACCTTCTTGCCGGTTTCGGCTTCGAGCTTTTGGCGGGCTTCGCGGGCAATATTTCCGCCACGACGGGCAACGTCTTCATGTTCCGTCATGGTTTCGGGATTT